>CAZMIQ010000007.1:0-19915 GCA_964566525.1 uncultured Pseudomonadales bacterium
GTCCTCATTATCTGGTGGCTTGCCGCTCTACTTCCTGCCAGCGTCCCCACTACTGGTGTCCCTCACGCTCTGCGTACCCTCAACGCTCTCACCCCTATTGCACTCATCATTAGCTTTAGTTTCTTTCCTCTCCTCCAATTATCGAAGCGTTCACGAAAAATTTACTTTAGTCTTATCAGCCTAATTTTCTGTTTTTCTTTTATTCGTTTTTCTTGGTATTATTTTACCATCTACCCCACTCTCTCAGCTCCTGATTGGCAAGCTTCAAATCCTAAACTAGCCCAAATTTTAATTGACCAAAAAGATAATTTTCCCCATGTTTATACTACCCATTTAGACGACCGACTCTTTTTATGGTATTTAGCCCATCCAGACACTGACTTAGCCCAACTTAATCAAAAAAACCAAAGCCATAATTTTCAATTTACCTCGATTGACAATGTTCATTTTAACACTCTTCCCAGTCTAGATACTTCACCCTTTTTTCTCCTCGGTCCCAAAAATATCATTTTGCAATACCTGCAAGAAAAGGAACCACCTTATCAAATTCTTTACGATTATCAAGAATATGGTCAAGAATATTTGGGGGTGGTTTTGTAGTTAACGCTTCATTTCAACCTTAACCAAAAAAACTATTCAAACATCTGTTTTTATGCTATAATTTAACATTCATCAATAAATTGTCAAAATAGATAGTTTAAATTATGCCCAAAAAAACCACTGTAAAAAAACAAAGTAAACAACAAGGTTTAATTTCTCCCCTAAAACCAACACCAACAAACAAACAAAAACCAAACTCACCAATCAATCTTAAAGAAAAAATATACTTATTTCTATTATTTTTCCTTCCATCAATCATTATTAATATTTTTCTTTTTTCTCCACTATTAGATATTAGCGAATTTTCAATTCGCAGTCATTATTCTTATTTTTTACATCAATTTCTTACTATTATGGCTCCATTTGTTTTTTCAATTCTCATGATTTATTTTCATCATTCTCTCAATTCTAAAAACAAAAAAACAATCACTACAATTATTTTTATTTTGCCATTAATTATTTTAAATCTATATATTTATATTAATTATTTTTTAATCCTCACTCCATTTGTAATCATAAGTCTTATTTTAATTATTAATTTTCTCCTCAGCGAATATAGTCGCATAAATTTACTTAAAAAAATCTCTAAATTTATTCTCACCTTTATTCTTGGATTTATATTTATCTTTCATATTAACTCAACTCCTTCTTTAAAAATTTTTCTTGATATGGACAGTAGTGGATATGAAGGTTGTGGTAAAGATTTTTATCAATCATTTATCCAACATGCGAAAAAAAATGATTCTAGTCTTTGTTTTAATCAACCTCAAAATATCAACTATACTCAAGAATTCAAGCAGCTTCTTGACAAATACTGTCTTGGTCCTGGAAAAAACAAAATTATTATTGAAACAAAATACTTGAATTACAACTTCACTTCCAGCTGCCTCACCGCCTTCGCCATCTATACCAATGATCTTTCTCATTGTCAGTATCTAAAGGACGAACAAAATGATGAATGTCTTATAGATTATGCCATAGCCAAAAATCAACCAGAAATATGTGATTTAATCACTAGCACAGAAAGAAAAACTCAGTGTCAAATTAGAATTTATCAACAAAATAATTAGAAAACTCATATACCCCACAACCCTTCCAGCCATCTCAAGCATCCCCTCAATAATTCTTCAACTTGGTTTCTCTTATTTTCCAATCTTATCACCATTTATCTAGCTCTCAAAGAAAACTGGTCATTAAACACCATTATGTGGATCTATTGGTTCCAAAGTCTCACTATTGGTTTTTTTAGTTTCATCCGAATTCTACTAAACCAAACACCCTCCTTACCCATCAAAAAAAGCCAAAAATCAATCACTCTAGCGGAGATTTTTCATCTTACTCAACTCACTAATCAGCATTCAGATAAAGATAATTTTAAAAAAGATTTTTTAGAAAAATACGACCATTATCAAACAATCAAACAAAAACATCAGCTTGATGATCAACATTTTAATCACGCTTATCAAACTCTATCTTCAATCACTTCGCCACTTAATCGTTTTATCAAAATCTATCAAGCCTGTTTTTTCTTACTTCACTATGGCTTTTTTCATTTTGGCTATTTCTTTTTTCTTTCCAGTGGTTTATTAACTCATCAATCCATTGCCCCTACCAACATCATGGTTGATTATAAATATATTATTTTCGCCTCACTCATATTTTTTATTAATCATCTTTTTTCTTTCTTTTATCACCGCGACCAAGATTCCAATCAACAAAGTACTAGTCAATTAATGGCTTATCCTTATTTAAGAATTATCCCCATGCACCTAGCTATTATCTTTGGAGCTATTTATCATCAAGGATTACTAATATTTCTCGTCTTGAAAACAATCATCGATATTTATAGTCACTTTTTAGAACACTCCACTCTCTTAAAAATCAACTCTCAACCTAAGCAACCCTCACCAAATTTTTAAAACTCTCCTCCAAACACTCCACATCAATGATAAAATAAGCCCATGAAACACAAAGCTCTACAATCAACCCTTGAAAATAATTTTAAAAAAATGGTCAACAATGATCAAAAAATTAAAAGTGCCTATTTATTAGTTTCTTCTAAAAAATTAAATCTTTATCTCAATATCGCTCAGGGTAAAACAGGAAAAGAAGCGGCCCATATTGACCAACCAATTCACCTTGCCAGTGTCGGTAAATTATTTACTGCCACTCTCATCAGCATTTTAGCAGAAAAAAGACAACTAAATTTTAATGACCCAATCAGCAAATTTCTTGATTCACAATTAATGAATGGTCTACATCTTTATAAAGGAAAAGATTATTCTAATCAAATCACCATCAAGCACTTACTTCAGCAAACTTCAGGTTTATATGATGTTTTTTATGATTTGCTAAACAAAATATCAACTGACAGTTCTTTCAAACCAACCACCAGAGAAGCAATTATTTGGGGTAAAAATAATCTTAAACCTGTTTCAATTCCAGGCAAAAAACATCATTACACCGACACTAATTATTATCTTTTAGGTCTTATCATCGAATCAATTACCCAAAAACCCTTTCATCAAGTCATGCACGAACTTATTTTCGAGCCATTAGACCTAAAGCATGCTTATCTTCATGGATTTTCCCAACCAAAAATAAAATCAGCTCATCCACCTGCGAATTTATATATTGAAGACATGAATTTACTAGCCATTAAAAATCTTTATCAAATAGATTATGCTGGAGGAAGCATTATGGCCCCGTTAGCCGAATATTTAATTTTCATGCAGGCATTAGTCAATGGCAAACTCATCCAAAAAGAAACCTTAAATCAAATGATCTCTGATGATATTGCTATGGGCTTTCCCACTATTGGCTTTAGATATGGCTATTCCATCTGGAAGCCAGTGCTATTACCACTAATTCTACCTAAAAAATATGCTTGCTGGGGCTGTGTAGGTGTCACTGGTGCTTTTATGTTTTATCATCAGCACACTGATTCTTATATCATTGGCACCTTTAATGATTTTTCCTATAGAGGCAAAGCGCTTCAATTTATGATTTCAAAAGTCATTAAAGAATTATTAAAATATAATTAAACTTCACTCCTCTCTCCCATTTTTCTTTCAAAAATGCTATAATCAAATATCTTTTTTTATGAAAATTAACTCTACCATTAAATTACTCATGTTTTCCGACATTTTCGTCCATACTGGCTTCGGTCTCATTGCGCCAATTTTAGCCATTTTCATTACCAACAAAATCAATCATGGTACGCTCTTTGCTGTTGGCATTGCTACTGCCATCTACATGACTACTAAAGCTCTTATCCAACTCCCATTTTCGCTCCAAGTCGATAAAAATCACCGTTCTTTCAGCCTCAAATAGCTTATTATCGGCTCTTTTATCATCATTCTAGCTCCAATTACCTATATTTTCTCGACCCACATCTATCATGTTTATTTAGCCCAATTTCTTTATGGTCTCGGTGCCGGCTTAACTTATCCTACTTGGCTTGGACTCTGGAGTACTAATTTAGATAAAAATCAAGAAAGCTTCGAATGGAGTCTTTACTCCACCTTAGTTACTCTCGGCACTTCCTTAGCCGCCGCTCTTGGAGCTATTTCTGCCGATCAATTAGGTTTTCGCTTTACTTTTATGATTGTTGCTCTGATGACCTTTATTAGCTCGCTTATTCTTATTGTTCTTGCTACTACCAAACCTAAAAAAGCCCCCCTTAAATTTATGGAAATCATCACCTTACCTCAATTACGCCAAACTTTTAATTATGATTGTGGCGCTAAAGCTCTCCAAACCGTCCTCGTATATTACGATCTCGAAGTTAGAGAAGACAAAATCATTCAGGGCGCTAACACTGATCATACCGGTACACCTATTGCTGGTATTATTAAATTCGCCCAAAAACACGGCCTCCAAGTTGACTCTCGTTCCATGACAATCGCTGATTTAAAAAAATACATTGATCGTAAAATACCTATTATCTTACCCCTTCAGGCTTATCCCATCAAACCAGTCGCCGATTGGCGAAATCATTGGCGTGATGGTCATTATGTGGTGGTCATTGACTATACTGCTCGCAAAATAATTTTTGAAGATCCTTCCTCTTTCGAGCGTACTTATCTTACTTATCGAGAACTCAATGATCGCTGGCATGACCAAGACGCTCAAGGTAAAAAATATTATCAACACGGTATCGCTCTTTATGGCCTCAAGCCTAAATTCAAACCACTCAAAATCAAACACCTAGATTAACTTAAACTCACACTCGCATTTTTAATGTTATAATATCACTTGTTCTTTTTATTCGTGGAGGCATCGCATAGTGGCCAATTGCAACAGGTTGCTAACCTGTACCGGGTTTCCGGTTCCTGGGTTCAAATCCCAGTGCCTCCGCCAATTTTTTAAAACTATAACATATTTTTTTACTCAAATATAATGTCAATTAACAATTGATGTTTAGAAAAGAATAATGAAACAAAAAAATATTACTACATTTGACAATTTTCAAAAAATTGACATTCGTGTTGGCAAAATAATAGAAGCAAACAATTTCCCTGAAGCAAAAAAACCATCATATAAACTAGTAATTGATTTCGGCAAAACAATTGGCATAAAAAAATCATGCGCTCAATTAACCAAAAATTACAACCTCAATGAATTAAAGGGGAAATTAATATTAGGAGTAGTCAATTTTTCACCACGCCAAATAGGACCAGCAACTTCTGAAGTTCTCACTCTTGGCTTACCAGATCAAAACAATGAATGTGTCCTTATATGCCCTGATAAAAATGTTCCTATAGGCGGCAGCGTTTATTAAAAATATTTTTTTATAATACTATCATTTTTTTCATCCAAACAATTAGTCAATCAGTCATAATCATACTTAATCATAGTTTAAAAAAAGTTTAATTCTTTAGACAGCGAACAGTAAACCCATTGTAATTGCCGTAATCTTTTTTGATGGGATTGACAACACTTGAATTGAAGTATATATAATAAGCATTAGTCATACTATAAGGTGTGCTACTCCACCAAAAACCATTAGTTCCTTGATTGCTCAAGCCACCCGTCAAATTACAACGACCAGAAAAAACTCCTTTCCAACTCCCAGGAGTTTGCCAAAAGCCAGTCGCTGGTGAACCAGCGGCAGTGTATAAAACTTCAAAATCACCCCCAACATCACCAGTCGGTAAAACCCAGCCAGCTGGACAAAGCCCTTGTGCATTAGTGATCGGGCCAGTATAGGTCGTATTGTAATAAGCAGTTGAGTGTTGCATGGCTGCTTGCCAGTTATATAGGTAACCAGAATAACCAGGGTTATTACGACAATCACCATAGGTGCCAGTGCCAAATCGATTGGTAGGAGATGAAGAACCATTACCACTAAACGTAGTTCTACTCGCACAAGCATCGGTTGTTCCTCCATAAGCTAAATTATCCACCATCCAGCATTTACCATCAGAGAATTTTCTAATTTCATAAGTTTTATTATCTCTACTATCTGTCATTGTCCCGACATAAGTATAATCAGCTCCCATTGGGGAACAAAACTTTTCACACATTTCACTAGTGAAGTCTTGCATATTGCCATTAAAGGGCGTGGTATTACATTACTGATAATGATTAGCATCCACCATTAAATTATTATGATTAACTTTCACAAATTTTCTTCCTCCCACATTTACAAAACTACCCACAGGCATAGAAGCAGGAGAAAAGCGACGAGCCCTAATTAATGAAGCTGAAGAAAAAAATAAACAGCAGAATAAACTAAAAATTAATAATGCATTTGAGCATTTGAGCATTTGAGCTAAGTTTTTCATACACACATTATAACAATAAATCTTCATAATATCAATAGTATTTTTAATTTTATTCCCGCACATTTCAATTATTATTCACGCATGGTCTGGAAAATACCAAAAAAACAGCTTATCGTCAATAATCAAAAACTAAAATTTTCCATCTAGCTTATTGTCACTCTCATATTAATATGCTATAATTCTTTTTATGCCTATCAACTACCACCAATCATACTATCAATGTAAAACAGTAATTTATACTAAAATATCAACTCTAACTTAATTATGAATTTTTTAAATTTCAATAGTAAAAAATTAAACCGCTTTTATTTATCTTTTTTTATCATGACTTTTGGTGAATCATTAATTAGTATCTTTATTCCAATTTATTTATTTTCTTTAGGTTACCAAATCCATACTATTTTATTATTTTTCTTTCTCAACTCATTATATTTTGTAATTTTTTCACATCTTGGAGCCATAATTACCAGCAAAATCGGTGATAGATTTTCCATTTTACTTTCAACTATATTTCTCATTTTTTATCATCTTGGGTTAATCTTTATTAATTCCTATCATTTACTATTTTTTCTTTTACCATTATTTTTAGCCCTTAGAATAATATTTTTTAATTTTGGTTATCATTTCTATTTTATTAGTCATTCAAATAAATCAAAAATAGGTCAAGAGTTGGCATTTTTTAATATAATTATCTTATTAGCTACAGCCCTAGCTCCCTATTTAGGTAGTATTCTAGCTAATATTAACTTTAGCATTCTTTTTATTTTCAGTTCAATTCTCATTATATTTAGCACTGCACCTTTATTTTGCACGAAAAAAACATCAAAATCAATTAATTACTCTACCAAAATTTTACTTCAAAAAATCAATTTAAAAAACAATAGGAACAACTTTATAAGCTTTTCTGGCTATGCTATTGAATCAATTATTGATCGGACTCTATGGCCCATATTTTTAATCTTAACAATCGGCACTCTCATCAAAACAGGCGCTCTTATTTCTATTTCACTCTTTATTTCTTTGTTTTCCTTTTATTTTATTGGTCAACTTACAGATAAATTTAACAAGCTTACCATCATTAAAATTAGCACTTATATGTATTTTTTTTCATGGATTGGCAGAATTTTTTCTCATAATCAATTATCAATTCTAATTGTCGAATCTTATAAAAATTTAATTGAAAAATTTCTACATTTGCCTTGGTCAGCTCACAGTTACAATCTAGCCAAAAAAGAAAATTCCTTTGAATTTATTGTCGCTAGAGAAATAATTTATAACCTTGCTAGGATTATTATCCTTCCTTTTTTAATCATCATTTTCCAAATCAACTTCTATCCATTCATCATTAGTTTTTTAACCGCCAGCTTATTTAGCTTAGGCTATAAACAAATTGAAAAATAGCTTTCTTTACTCTTTACTAATGCTTACTATTTAATTCTAAGAAAATCATCAATACTTACTCCTCACTAATCCACTCCTCACTTTGCAATTTCCACTCCTCTCCCCTCTTAATTAATTTAATTTCTGCTGTCAATTTCGGATCCACCGTATACACTTTCAAAAAGGCCAAATCATTTTCAATTGTTTCATCTATCACCGTAATTTCCTCATTTGGCACCACTGATTGAGCCAACTTCACCAACTGATCTTTAGCTAATTTTGGCATTTTATCTACTTGTTTGCGTTGTTCTTGCAAATTATCAATCATCCCTTGATCACCATACTTCAAAGTATAGGCCTCAAGCTCATCATAACTTTGTAAATTTCTAAATGTCTCTTTCATTTCCAACCACGCTTCCCTCGGACTCAATAATTTTGATTGATCTTCAATCCTAATCGCTTGATTTGTTGCTTCGATTTGGTTTTCATTTTCCACCATTATTGTTTCATTAACCTGATTTTCTAAGATTTTTTCAGCCAATAGCTGTTGCTCCTTTTGCCAAGCTTGCTTATTTTGCCATACTTGCCAAGCAAAAAAAACTATCCCCACCAAAGCCATCACTAATAAACTCCCTAATAACATTTTTTGATTCTGCCAAAAAAACTTTTTTGTTATTTTTGTTTGCAAACTCTCTGGCATTGGTTTATTTTCCACCACTGCAAAAGCTTGATCAATCAAATCATCTGGCCAATTACTTTCCCGCAAGGATTGATAAATCATCGCTTTCGAAAAACCCGCCTGCAATTGTACTTTAATATAATTTAATAACTCTTGATTATTCATGCTTTAATTATAGCATGTTTTTTAAATTTGCGCAATTACTACTCCCGCTTGTTTTAATATTTCTTCTCCATCAAGCATGCTATAGCCACGATGAAAAAACACTTTTTTCACCCCCGCTGCCGCTATTAATTTAGCACACACCGGACAAGGAAAATCACTTACTATCATTTCCGCTCCCTTAGTTGCCCAGCCATTTTTTGCTGCCGTCGCAATCGCCAAAGCCTCAGCATGAATTGCACTCGTCAATTCAATATGTTCACCTTTATGAAATTGTGCTCTCACATCTCCCACCATATATGGTGTTTGTTCCTCTGGCAAATGAGTATTATGAGTAAAAATTCTCTCACCATTACTCAAAATTAACACACAACCCACTCTTCGCCACCAATCACTACTTTTTTCACCCTCAAGCAAAACTTGCTCAATCAATTTTCTTTCTTCATCGCCCACTGAATTCGCTTCTACTTTTTTTTCTACTACCGCATTTTTTTTGTCCCATTTGACAAAAATATTTTGCTGCTTCACTTTTACTTTTTTACCAAAATTCTCTTCCACCCACTCAAGCAAACCTTCTTGCTTCGCTATCACTAAAGTCACTTCCCCTTTTTCATTCTCCATTTCTTTTAACCAATCTTCATCTACGATTTCCACTCTTTTCCATCTTCGCCATCTTCGCAATAATTCTTGCATTTTCGTCACCGACAAACCATGAATATCTTTATGAGTAGGTGACCAAGTCATTAATTCTTCTCTAGCCAGCAAAGCAATGTTTTTAATTGCCGGATTTTCATTCATTAATCTCTCCCAACCAGCATGATAAACAGGCATATAAGCCAAAAGCCAAGTTTCACTCATTTTCTCTCCTTTTTTTATTTCCACTCATTCACTAATTCTTCAATTTGCGATAATAATTTATTTTTTAATTTTTTCGAAAATTCTTCTGCCATTCCCAATTGTACTAAGCGAATTTTAGCACTCGTTGAAGTCGTCGCCATCGGTTCCATCACTTTAATTTCCCCGCATACAGTTTTTAACTCTCGCAACTCTTCTTGATCATAAGTCGCTTTAGTCGCAATTAAAACATCAGGTTTTACCATTTTAATCAATTCCCATTTTTCTGCCTTTACCGGCTTGATAACCACTACGTCCACGCTCGATAAAAAGGTCAACATCTCACATCGCTCATCCTCTGGCACTACTGGTCTTTGTGGACCTTTTCGCTTTTTTACTTTTTCATCGCTATCTACACCCACTACTAGAATATCACCTAATGATTTCGCCTTTTGCAAATATCGACCATGACCCACATGCACCATATCATAAGTCCCCTGCGCTAAAACAATTTTCATTCCCATCCGCCGATATTGCTCTACTACTTCATCAATTTTTTTATAAGCCACAATTTTTCTTCTATGCATTTTTCTTTTCCTTTTTCTTCACCACTTTTTTGGTCGTTTTAGCTTTTTTCGTCACCGTTTTCTTTACTTTTGTTTTTTCTGCCACAGCTTTAACTTTTTTGGTAGTTTTCTTTGCTGCGGTCTTTTTTACGCTTGCTTTTTTGGTTGCTTTTGGCTTTTTTTTACCATATTTTTCTTCTCGCAATTTTTTTCTGGCTTCTCTTTCTGCTTGTTTAATTGCCCACTCTTCTGGTGTAATCACTTCTCCCACTTCTGGTTTAGTCCAACTCGCCCAATTACATTTGGGATATAAAGCACAACCATAAAAATTCTTTCCCCACCTACTTGGTTTCATTACTACCTCGCCTTTTTGACACAAAGGACATTTCACTCCCTCCACGATTTTTTGCATATTTTTCGTATATTTACAATCAGGAAAACGTGAACAGCTCATAAATTTACCATATTTACCTTGCCTAATCACCACTTCTCCTCCCTCTGTTTCACCACATTCAGGGCATTTCTCACCCGTCGATTCCACTGGAACCTTCGCTCTTTCGGCTGTTTCTCCCACTTCTACCACTTTTTTTTCAAATGGTGTATAAAAATCATGCAAAACTCTTGTCCATTCTTTCTCTCCTCTAGCTATTTCATCTAATTGTTCTTCCATTCCCGCCGTAAAATCATATTCCATAAATTGTCTTAAATTCGTCAATAAAAAGTCAGCTACTGTAATCCCCACTGGCGTCGCAAAAAACTTTTTTTGCTGTCTTTCTACATAGCCACGATCAATAATCACTGAAATAATCGAAGCATAAGTCGAAGGCCGACCAATCCCCAACTCCTCTAACTTTTTAATAATCGACGCATCATTATATCTTGCTGGCGGTTGCGTAAATTTTTGTTCCGCTAATTCTTGCCCAAAATATAATTTTTGCCCCATTTGCACTGCTGGCAAAATTCTATCTTCACTTCGATTAAATAATTTTGTCCAACCATCAAATTTTTTAATACTGCCAGTTGTTTTTAATTCATAAACATTTTTCTCTCCTTTACCATGAATTATTACCGTTGTCTGATCGAATAAAGCCTCACTCATCTGGCAAGCCACAAATCTCCGCCAAATTAAATCATATAATTTCGCGTGCCCCTCAGAAAAACGGGCAAAACTCCCCTTTTGCAAAACTCGATTATTAATCTCTGTGACTCTAATCGCTTCATGCGCTTCTTGCGCATTTTTTGACTTTTTGGCAAAAACTCTTGGCTTCACTGGTAAATATTTGTCACCATAATTTTGCCCAATAAAGTCTCTCGCCATTTTTATCGCTTTGCTCGATAAATTAAACGAATCGGTCCGATGATAAGTAATTAACCCCTCCTCATATAATTGCTGAGCAATAGTCATTGTTTGTTTACTCGTCATTCCTAATCTACTTGCCGCCGCTTGCTGCAAAGTCGAAGTCGTAAATGGTGGATAACTTGAGTTTTTTCTCTCTTTTTTTTCTAATTTCACTACTTCATAATCAGCTATTTTTAACTCCTCCACCACTCCCGTGACATCTTTTTCTTGCTTAGGTTCATATTTTTCACCATTGACTTTGAGCAAATTTGCCATCATCGCTCCCACTGGTAAATCATTATCTTTCAACCACTGTTTTAATTGCTCCACTTTTACTTTTTGCAGCTTTTCTACTCCCAATAAAACTCCCACCTCCCAATATTCTTCTGGAATAAAAGCAATAATCTCTTTTTCTCGCTCCACAATCAACCGTAAAGCCACCGACTGGACTCTGCCTGCTGACAAGCCAATTCTGACTTTTCGCCACAAAATCGGTGACACTTTATAACCTACAATTCTATCCAAAACTCGTCTAGCTTGCTGCGCATTCACTAAAGCTAAATTCACCTCACCAGGACTAGCCATCGCTTTTTGTACCGCTTCTTTGGTGATTTCATGAAAAGTTGCTCTTTTAAAAATTAAACCTTTTTTAGTTTTTCCCACTTCTGTCAAAACATTTTGCAAATGCCAAGCAATAGCCTCTCCCTCCCGATCAGGATCTGAGGCCAAATAAACCACTTCCGCTTGTTTCGCCAAACTCTGTAATTTTCGCACTACTGTCTTTTTATCAGGCATAATCTCATATTTAGGGGCAAAGTCATGCTCGAAGTCTATATTAATGCCAGATTTTGGCAAGTCTACTATATGACCCACGCTGGACTCCACTTGATATCCAGCTCCTAGAAAACTACTTAATTTCCTAGCTTTGGTTGGCGATTCGACTATCACTAATTTCATAAAGACCTATTATAACACGCTTAATTAAAGCTAAGGTCACTAGGCAACACCAATTTTTATTAATTTTAATCACCTTTTTCATTTACTCATGCAAGAAGCAATTTAGTTTAATTTTTGAGACAACGGATAGTGAACCCGAGGTGCTTAAGGTTGTAGCCCGGGACAGCTATACTCAAATTTATATACATACGATAAGCATTGGTCGCGCTGTAAGGCTTACTGCTCCACCACCAGCTGTCGCTACCTTGATATTGTATGCTTCCCGCCATACTACAACTGCCAGAAAAAGATCCTTTCCAATTCCCAGGAGATTGCCAAAAGCCAGTCTTTGGTGAGCCAGCAGTGACATGAAGGACATCGAAGTCTCCACCCACATTACCAATCGGCAGGCGCCAGCCTTCAGGACATAAACCTTGCACATTGGTAGTGGGACCAGTATAGGTGGTATTATAATAGGCAGTCGAGTGTTGCATGGCTGCTTGCCAGTTATAGTAATAGCCACAAGTAGTGGAACCTGCGATGCAAGGAGCAGAGCCGCCTACTCTCGGATCGCGACAATCACCATAAGTCCCTGTACCAAATCGATTGGAGGGCGTGGCAGAACCATTACCAGCAAAAGTGGATTTACCAGCACAAGCATCAGTGTCACCCCCATACATTAAATTATCCACCATCCAGCATTTGCCATCGGAGAATTTTCTGATTTCATATTGTTTATTATCTCTAATGTCAGTTAGAATTGGTCCTTGGGTGAAGTTAGTCCCAGTGGGAGTAACTAAAGAAGCGCAATCATCCCAACCTTGCATAGTAGTATTACCTAAAGCATTCCATTTAGCTAAATCGACAAATTTACCATTTTTGGTAACTTTAATCACCTCTCGACCATTAATGGTGGTGGTAGCGCCAACAGGCATGGAAAAGGGAGAAAAGCGACGAGCATGAGCAAAAGAAAAAGAGTTTAAAAACAAACAGCAGAATAAACTAAAAATTAATAATGCGGTTGAGCAGTTGAGCAGTTGAGCAGTTGAGCAGTTGAGCAGTTGAGCGGTTGAGCTAAGTCTTTCATAAATACATTATAACAATAAATCCTCATAATATCAATAGTAGTTTTTAATTTTGTATAGATTTGCTGAATAGGCAAACCTGAATAATTTCACCTACATTTAGAAATAATTTCGCCCTTTCTCGTGTTATAATACTCTCAAATTCAAACTGGTAGGCATATTACACACCTACCAAATAGTCTAAATAACCTATGATTTAACGCTCAAGGTTATTTTTTTGACTTCAGGTTATAACTCAGCGTTAAAACAGCTTTGCCAACCCTTATGGAAAAAATAATTTTCATTACTCTTTCTAACTCAATCAGTATTAACTTAATACCAATTGGTGGACTAACTGATTGAGGTTTTCTTTTTTTATATAAAGAAACACCCACCAGTTTGAATTTGAAATTTTCATCTGTTAAAAAGCTTCTTCTATATATTATCCACACGATAATGACAAAAAAGTGACAAAAAAGCAAGTAATTTTCAATTATATTTCCGCATATTTACCGCTTTATTCTATTCAAACAAAGCCTAAAAAGTCACATAGAATTCCGCTCTCGAAAGAGAGTGGAAAACTAAGGGCAGTTAGTTTATTTAATTGTGGTTTATTTCACAACGATTAGGGGGTGAAACTTTCAACCCTCTGGTCACTGAGTGACTACTTACACATCTCTATCACAAGGGGGTGTATGCCCCCCTTACCTTCACCATCTCTGTAGTCGTATCAAAGTGACAACTCTTCCCTCCCCTCCCCTTTCAGGGGAGGGGTTAGGGGTAGGTTTATAACTTAAGAAATGATTCATAAAAAAACCACCCTCGAGAAAGTGGTCTTTTATTGCATTTCTTGCAACTATTTCTAACTATGTCTTTTCCTTATAAATTATATTAACTCTCATTTCCGTTTTATTCGCGCCTTTAATTCTTCCAATAATTCTTTTTCTAATTTGTTTTTCCCTTTGAATTTTTGACATATTTTTCCTTATATTACAACTTAATTAAAAGCTTGCAACTGAGTTAAGCTCACCTGCACTTGCATTGGCTTTTTTTCTTTTTGATTATTGTTCTTAATAATCACCAACTGACTCACTGGAAAAATTGTCTCTACTTGCCAATACATTTTTACTATAGCAAGTTTACCGTTTTTTTTAAACTTTAGCTGAGGATATAATACTTTTTCCCCTACTCTAAAAGCTTTTGATTGACTGGACATTCAATCCTTTCTTTTTATCTTTATTAATTATTACCCTAATCGGGTTTTTTTCTTTTCACTTCTTAAATTTTCTAAATTTTTCACCACTCAGTCGATGCGTCCTGACTAAATACCAGCGATCGCACAATCTTGGTCGTGATTAACTTATCTCTGCATTTCTAGAGAAAAAGTGTTTACCACCAAATCGATAGTAGTTACTTAAGCAACTAAAGTCTACGATTCAGTCGTGCACTTTTACTCTAAAAATGCCTTTTTGTTTAAGTTTGTGTTAAAGAAGTATGTTGAGTATATCACTTATCGGACACTTTGTCAATAGTATTTAGTACTTTTATAGGATACTAAAATTAGGCAAAGTGTTATACATTGAATTATCAACGATTTTTATCAAATATGTTTAAAAATAATTTTATAGGTCATTTGAGCACTAATCTGGGAACAAAAAAACTATTCTTCTCTACTCCACTCCCCACTTTCATTCTGACTTGCCAAATTAGCTAATTCCAACATGCTTAAAACACTCATTACTTGCATAATCGACATTTGCAATTGTTCACTTATATCAGCCATCGTCATTCGTCCTCTAGACAATAATTGATAAATTCTATTTTGATCTGGATCACTCAATTCTTTTTTCACTTCCACCAGCTTTTTCTGTTCTAATTTTAACTCGTTTTGCAAACACGCTCCCCAATTTTGACTCAAATAATTTACTTTATTAGTTAAAATTGTCTCAATAATTTCATCACTTTTACTAATCAAAACTGCTCCTTTTTTAATCAATTCCAGACAACCTGCTGCTTGTTCACTCATTATTTCTCCAGGCACCGCCATCACTTCCCGACCATAATCCAAAGCTAAATTGGCCGTAATTAAACTGCCACTTTTTTCTGCTGCTTCTATAACTAAAGTTGCTAATGACGAACCTGCTACCAAGCGATTTCTAATTGGAAAACGTAATGGTTGAGGCACGCTCCATGGCGTATATTCGCTCATCACCACTCCTCCACTAGCTAAAATTTTAGCTCTTATTTCTGATACTTCTCTCGGCCAAGATATTTCCAAACCATAACCCAAAAAAGCAGCCGTCTGAGCCCCAGCAGTCATGGCTCTTTGATGAGCTAAAACATCAATTCCCACCATCATTCCAGATACAATAGTTAATTTTTTAATCTTTTCATTTAATAAATAATTAATTACTTTTTTAGCATAAATACTCGCTTTTCTAGCACCCACCACCGCTAAAGCCGGCCTCGTCCAAACTTGTAAATTGCCCTGATAAAAAAGTGCCACTGGCCAATCATTAATATATTTTAATAATGGCGGATAGTCATCATCATCAATTACACAAATATTCCAATGATTATTTTCCAAATATGCTCGCCACTTCTCCACCGTCCAAGACAATTTTAATCGCTTTAACTTTTCTTTCTTTTTTTCAGACCAATTTAAAATCTCATAAAAATCTGCAGAATTCTCCCAAAAATCGCTCACTGTTAAATTTTTTTTCTGCAAATAAGTTTTTAATTTTCTCCAACTAGCCGATCCAATTTCTGGTTCACCACACAATAATAAACCCCACAATAACCTTTCTTTTTCATCAATTATTTTTGTCATTTGTTTATTATACTCACAATTATGACAAGAAAATGACAAAATTAGCACAAAAAAACCCGCCTCTCCAGCGGGTTAGTTCTTTATCAAACTTTACCCAACTTCTACTTCATATAATTGCACAATTGCATCATAATATTTGCCATCTTGAATCGTCTTTTTAGCCTCTTGGATTTTTGCCAAAGCCTCTGGCTTATCAGCATAAAATTGCTCCATACCCGCAATTCTTTCATTCAATAAATCTTCTTTTAACTTCAAAGCCTTTTCCATCATAATCTCTTCCAAATCTGGAATTTTAGCCTCTAAATACTTTACAATTTCTTGCTGTTTGACCATTTGGTCAGTGTCTGGTCGAGTTACAATTTCTTCTAATGGTCGCAATTCTTCATCAGTTAATAACAATTCTACATCATTATCCAAAAAATCATCCCACACTACTTTCTGCAATTCGTCTAAGAACTTCTCCCTCTCTTCTAGTGTTCCTTCACTATCACCGACTAAATCAAAAATGCTTTGATCTTCAAGCTTTTGTGATATTTCTTCTTTTTGATTTTTTGGCATTTCATCTCCTTGTCTAATTTTTTTAATATTCAAACTATAAGCCTATTTTACTATTTTATTTTCACATTGTCAAATATTTAATTAGACCCACCGCCTTTCTTTTAAAATATCATTTTAATATTTTAATCGGTCGCCCCGGAAATTATCTATCATTTTTCGCTTCTTGTCACACATTTTTTTGCTTTTCAAAGCCTGCTCATTTAATTTATTCTCTAAATTTAATTGTCCACTGCTTATAACTTCTTTCATGTGTTTATTCTAATATTTTTTTTATATTTCTCCCAATTTTTTCAATACTTTTTTTATATAACCCATTCTATAACTATCATAATTTTTTCCTCTATTTTTTTTCAACTCACCACAACCTTTTACAATTTTTTTCATTTCACTCCCCAATAAAAAAGTTGCCAATAAAGCTCCAATAATTATTGGAGTAGAAAAAAAAGTTCCTTCTTCCACTGATTGATTGTTAAAAATCATTAAAGTCCACCCAGCTACCATTATATTTGAAATAATGCCCACCATCAATATCATCAAAACGCTTTGATAAGCCAGATAACGAGCCTGATTATCTTCAATTACTGCTGGCGATCGCCGATAACTCCTACTAACTTCATATTTTATCAATCTCTCAGTACCCTTTAGTCTTTCCCATTTTCTAATTATTACTTGCTCATCTGTCATAAACTCCTTTTAATTTCACCTATACTAAATAAACACTATTCCCAATCCGATAATCATTAAAAGTGTTTTCTTTACCATTTTTTACCTTCACTTTTGCTAATTCAAGCTTTTTCTCTTCTAAAAATTTAAAAACTTTTGGTCTATTAGTCGAGCTACCTCCGCAATGTCCATCTATTACTATTGCCGCTTTTCTCCCACTTCTTTCTGCTAATTTTTTTACATAATCCACTACTTTCTCATAAAAAGACTCCATTTCCATCTCATCACACCAAGACAATAAGGGGTTCAAACCTCTAATTACCAAAAGCTCCTCTCCATTTTTGGCTTTTATTTCCAATAATAAAAAGGCTCCCATCAATTCCTGATCTGTTTTTGTTTTATCCACCATCAAGACAGTTACTAAATTTGGAATCTCTTGCAAGACGCTTTTGTATTTATTAGCCCAGCAAACACCAGCAATATGACCAGAAAATTCACTTAAAATGTTTCTATTCGGCCAAAACTGTACTGTCATCACTTCATTTTCATCCCTAATTTGTTCCGCTTTTTGTACCATGTCACTCGTACTCAATAATTTTCTCACTGCCTGTCTTACTAGTTTTGGTCTTTTCTCTTTTTCCAATAGTGGCTCTAAAAATTCTTTTTTCATACTATTGTTTACAATTTCACTCATCGTAGCTAAATCTTCACTTTGAGGAAAATTGGCTAAATTATCAATTTGACCTAACTGATTTTCTCTTGAATCCTTATTTTTCATTAAAGAATAAAGCAAAATCATCTGCCAAGCAATACCCTTAATTTCGCTATACTCTATGCCCTTTTTCATTAATTTTGGCAACTCACCCAACCATTGCTTTACTCCTCTCCAAGGTATATTTTCCCAAGCTTCGATCTCTTTTTCATAATTTTTTAATCCATTTTTATATTTTTCCCCTTCTCTTCGCTCTTGATTATTTTCAATAAAAATTTCTTTTTCATCTTGCAATTTATCAATCAAATCTGCTACTGCCGGCTTCGCTTTATATTCAATTGTATAAGTTAAACTCTTACTTCCCTGTTCGCGCCAAATTTCACCCACTTCCACCGCTAAGCCTCGCCACTTTTGATAACGATCAATTAATTCTTCACTCATTTTATTATTTTTCGTCTTTTTTATCTGATAATTTTCACTTGGCTTATATTCTTTTTTTAAAGGTTGCCATTGCTCACTTTGTGCATATTTCTTATAAAAATGCAATGTTTGATCGAAATCCTCTTCACTATGCTTGCCAAACTCACTTTCCAAATATCTTACTTGACTCTTAAATAATATTTTCCAAATTTTATTTGACTTAATTTTCTCAATCAAAATTTCAGAGTCATCCTGCCAAAAACACTCTTTAAACTTTTCCGCTTCCTCTCTCAAAACCTGCCAACCTTCATTGCCAGTTTTGGTAATGCCCAAGCCTTTTAACCAGCCTGCTTCTTTACCTTCATACAATTTTCTTAATTCATCATATAATTCTAAAGATAAAGCCTGACCAAATATTTCTATCCCTTTATTTAAAACCACCACTTTTTCATCATCATCAGACAAAAAACCATTAGCCATTTTTTTAGCCAATTTAGTTTTTCTCTCTCTCAAAAAATCCTCCACTTTTAACCATATTTTGTATGACAAATCATTTTCTTCACTTTGCTTCTCTACTTCTAGTGAAAATAATTCTTTAATCACCAAAACTGCTTCTAATTCACCTAATTCCAACTTACTATACAATAGATTAGTCATTGACTCTTTTATCTCTAATGATTTCAAACTATTTTTCACTGCATCTGATAATGGATTCTCCAATAAATAACTAAAAATATCCGGCTCTTCTTTTAACAATAATAAAAATAAGTCTTGCGCCCATTTTTCCTGATGAAATTTAGGTAAATAATCATTACAAAAAATCGTATCAACATAGAAATCATTCTTAGCTATCATATTTTGCATTTCTGCCACTGCCAATTCATAAGATAATGGGAAAAAAAATATAATT
This sequence comes from uncultured Pseudomonadales bacterium, assembly GCA_964566525.1. GTDB lineage: Bacteria > Patescibacteriota > Microgenomatia > UBA1400 > PJMF01 > CAZMIQ01. The sequence goes on from CAZMIQ010000007.1 coordinate 19,443, forward strand.
TCTCTTACACTAATTGGGGCCAATAATAAAGCCGTCACACTTTTTTTTTCTTCAACAATTTTTTCATCATACTGACGCATTAGCTCTGTCTCAATTTCAATTTTTTGCCAATTACAAAGAGTTAAAAAATCAATTAATAATTCTAGTTCTAAATTTTTCTCAAATTCTTTTAAAAATTGATTATGTAAATTTAATATCAATCCTTCAGATAGCTCATAATCAAATTCTTCTTTCAAATAAGTCAATTTCTCTTTAATTAAATCATCTGACAAATCACTTTCCTTCACCATTTTATTAATAAAGGTCAAAACTAATTCATCCAATTCGCTCTTTTCAATTTGCCACTTCACGCCTAATATTTCACTTAATTCACCAATATTCTCAAAGTTTGTCTCATTAGTAGAAGTTATCATCCTGCTGAAAATCTTGTCAATTCTATTTTGCCAATCATGCTCTTTCAATGCAATTTTATT
>CAZMIQ010000007.1:19925-21364 GCA_964566525.1 uncultured Pseudomonadales bacterium
CAATTATTTCTATATTCGACGCGGTCAATTCCTTTTCAAGTTCTCCATTACCGATCCACATAAATTTTGCATCGGGTACCAACTCTGCAATTTTATTAAATAACTGTGGTTGTTTTTGAATACAAATCCGGCCCAAAGTATACACAGTAAATTTTTCATTTTTATCAACTTTAATTCCAGTTACCTCATGTATTCTAATCATTCCATAAATATTTAGTGTTGGCTCCAATAATAATCTTTCATAATATGCATTTATTTCTTCTTCGGAAAACATTAGCCACTGTTTATTAATTGCCCTCACAATCGCCTCACTCGCTCTGACATCAGCCAATAAATCCTTTTTCACTTTTTCCCATATTTGTTCACTTGCCATTTCTCCGCTTCTCCTCATTAAAAAATTATATTTTTCCTCATCATCCTGATACAAAACTTTTTTAATCGCTTCTTGCCACAAATTATCACCCTCTTCACCAAAAAATTTCATTGGTTCTTCCCAAAAATCAATCATTTCACTTAATAATTCATACTCACCATGTTTCAACATCCAACTATAGCGATGCTGCATTTCATTTTTAAGCATTTTTTCGTCCACCTTCAACCTCTCTGCTAATTGCGATAATGTAAATTTTACTCCCGTTATTTGACTAATTTGTTTACCATCTTCCAACATATCTTTTGACAACAGCTCATTCTTTAATAAAGCCATATAAGCCTCAATCGCTACTGTTTCAACCTCAGGCAAATCTTTTATTTCCACCGGCAGCAAACTATTTGCTTTTAACGAATTAAACTTGATCAAATCAGCTTTTTCCAATGCTTTTACCATTGCCGTTCTCATTATCAATTCTTGTTGTTGCTCACTCAAATTAAAATTAGTATCAATATGAATTATTTTTCCTTGCTCAGCCGCCTGTAAATAAATATTAAACACTAACTCTTTAAAATAATCCGTTTCTATTGTTTCTTTAGTTAACCACTGGTTCATAAAATCCAAAGTTTCAACTAACGGATATTGATTTAATCGATATTCTAAACCTTCCATCAATTCTCTTTGTCGCTCTTCACTTTCAATCTGTATTTTCCATTCGTCAAGCCAATAATTTCTCAACAATACCTCAGCCATTCTGCTTTTATGATTTAAATTATCAATCAATAAATCAAGCATTATTTGCTCATATTGTTTTTCAGTTAAAATTTTTTTATCCACCAATAAAGCTACAAAATCTAACTTCTCATTTTCATCTTTACTTTTACTTGCCAAACAATTCAATTCATAATCAATCATTGCCTTAAAAACTGTCATTTTTTGTTTATCATCATTAAAAAATTCTTCTAGCCAAATATGTAATTTTTCAGCTTGATAACTATTAATTACTTTATTTATTAGTCTAAAAATATCATCACCATTCTTACCAAGAGAGCAGTTACTACGATATACC
>CAZMIQ010000008.1:0-19635 GCA_964566525.1 uncultured Pseudomonadales bacterium
CTCTTCCAATGTTTTTGTCACCTCCAGTCTTGCCACTACTATCTTACCTGAATTTTTCAACAACATGACTGATGACAATAATATTAAATCAGCTATTTTAGACACCAATTGGTCTACTGGCGAAGGCAACTGGGTTTCTAGTTCTTCGCCGGGAATGCTCTCCACTACTTCTTACTATGCCGGCAAAATTGCCGTACCTTCAAGTTGGGAAGTAGCTAATAATAGCGAAGTATTCAGCACTAATAGCGGCTGGTTTTGGACTAGAACTCCCAATGGTTTAAACTCCAATAACATGATTGAAGGCAATAGCCCCAATTCTTTCTATAATTGGGGGGTGTCAGGAAACTCAAGTGTTAGGCCTAGTTTAAGATTGGCTTCTAACTCAACCATTATTTCTGGCACGGGCACAAGCGAGGACCCCTACGTTTTAAATGGCAACCCTAATGCCCCCGCCATCATTATTGATTCTCCAAACACCAACATTACTCTCAACTCAGGTGTTTTAACTATTTCAGGCACGATTAAAGACATTAACGTTGGAGAAATCCTGACTGTTTCCGCCACTATTTCTGGCGTTCTAAAATCGACTGAACCAATTATTGCCGATGGCAATCAGCAACCTTGGTCTCTTTCTTGGGATCACAACCAATTAACTCAAGGGCAATACCAAAATATTTCTTTTAGTGTAACAGACGGCGAACATATTACTACCGCACCATATTTAGGCACAATATTTATTGGTCTTGAAACTGGAAAAAAAATTACCTCCATTAGTTTTGGCGAATACGTTTCTTTTGGCGGCAGTACTTGGCAAAAGGCTCGCTACTATGATCATGATGATTTCTTGTCAGATGAACAAGGTTATTTTATTAGAACCAACGACGATAATTATACTAGTGTCTACGATAGTAGTTCGAATGTCTTTGCCACTTCCACTTTAGCAACTTCCACTTTAAGCACTTTTTATCAAAATCTAACCAACACCAATCATATTCAGCCAGCTATTTTAGACACCAATTGGTCTACCGGTACTAGTTCTTGGGTTTCTAGTTCTTCGCCAGGGACGCCCGCCACTACTTCTTACTACTCCAGCAAAATTGCCGTACCCTCAAGTTGGGAGGTAGCTAATAATAGCGAAGTGTTTAGCACTTATGATGATTACTATTGGACTCGCACGCCAAGAAATTCAACTGATAATTCATATGTTTTTTCAGCTCGGCGTTATGCTAATTTTACTTATAATAGCTTCGACGATGAACTAAACATTCGCCCCAGTATTAGATTGGCAACTAGTTCAGCCATTATCTCTGGCGTGGGAACCAATTCCGATCCCTACCTGATTACTGGCAATCCCGACGCCCCTATTATTACCATTAATTCTCCCCATAGCCAAATTACTATCAATTCTGGATATTTAATCATCTCTGGTAATGTTAGAGATAAGAATGTGGGCGATCAATTAGTGATCTCAGCTGCCATTAATGGCGTCAACAAAAACACTGACCCCATTATATCCAATGGTGAAAATCAACCTTGGACTTTGACTTGGGCTTATGAAGAATTAGAAAAAAATAATTATGAGAATGTGATTTTTTCAGCTACAGACGGTCATTATACTAGCACTACTCAATATAGTGGCACTATTAGCATTGCTTTAAATTTAGGCGAATCAGTTGGTGAAATTAAATTTGGTAATTATGTTTCATTTGGCGGCAGCACTTGGCAAAAAGCCAGGTATTATGATCACGACAATTTTCTAACAGAAGAACAGGGTTACTTTATCAGATTGTATGACGACGACGCTTCAGCTGTTTATGACGAAAATGAATTGAATATTTTTGCTACTTCCACTCTTGCCAACTATATTTTACCCAGTTTTTATGATGACATGACCAATGACCATAGTATTAAAAATGAAATTCTTACCACTAATTGGTCCACTGGCACGAGCACTTATGACAGCGATGATGGTTCTTACGAGTCCTTTCCAAACAAATTGTCAAAAACCTCCTATTATACTAGCATGGTAGGAATTCCTTCTGTTTGGGAAGTAGCTCACAATAGTGAGCTATTTGACGCCGAGTCACCTAGTCGTTTTTGGTTGAGAACTTTAGTTCCGTCGTCCGATTATTACGTCTGGTCGGCTTATTCTTCTAGTAGCTTTGAGTCTTATCCAGCATATTATGAAATGCAAGTGGTTCCCAGTCTTAGGTTGTCCCCTTCTGCCGTCATTGTTTCGGGTGCCGGCACTAGTGCCAACCCGTATGTCTTGGGCAGCAATTCAAACGCGCCAACGATTGCTATTAATTCCCCCATTGGGGATATAACTTTAAACTCTGGGAATTTAGTTATTACTGGCACAGTTAAAGATATTAACCACGGTGATCAGTTGGTGGTTTCGGCTACCATCGGCGGCATTAATAAGTCAAGCAATATTATTGCCGATGGCACCGACCAGCCATGGTCGCTCTCTTGGGCTCACGAAGAGTTGTCAAAAGAAATGTATAACAACTTTTTTATTACAGTCACTGATGGTACTAACGAACGACATATTAGTTATGAGGGCTTAATTAACGTTGTTATTAGTCCAGGAGAATCGATTAGTGAGATCAATTATGGCGAATACGCTTCTTTTGGCGGTAGCACTTGGCAAAAAGCTCGCTATTACGATCACAACTCTTTTGTCTCAGAAGAACAGGGCTATTATATTAGATTATATGATGAAAATTATTATGGACGGTACAGCGAATCTACCAATCTTTTTAATTTCTCTACTCTTGCCACCACTACTTTACCAGCCTTTTATCACGATATGACTAACGACCACAATGTTAAGTCAGCGATTGTAAACAACAATTGGTCTGTAGGAGAAACTAGTTATGAGACGGACCCCTACTTGGATGAAGACTTTGAGTACTCTCAATTAACAGCTGAAGAATCATATTGCTCCAGCAAAATCGCCATTCCTTCTGTTTGGGAAGTAATTAATAATGATGAAGTATTTAATCAGTATCTTGAAGATGAAAGATTTTGGCTGCGCACACCCAATTCTTCATCGCCAACATCAGTATTTATTAGAGAAGAAATGTACTTGAGCGCTGCGCCAACAAATTCTTACTATTCAAATTACGGCATAAGACCAAGCTTGGTTTTGTCAACAGCCCAAGCCATTGTTATTTCTGGGGCTGGCACTCAGATCGATCCTTATATTTTAGGAGATCAAAATTCCAACAACGCTCCCTCAATTACTCTCTCGTCGTCCACGACCGATATTAATCTTGCAACAAACGAAACACTCACTATTTCTGGCACAGTCAAAGATCTTAATCAAGGTGACGAGCTAGTGGTTTCCGCCACCATCGGCCATTCTCAAAAGTCCACCACTGGCATTATTGCCAATGGAGACGATCAATCTTGGTCTCTTTCTTGGCATCACAGCGAATTACCTGAAGATGAGTATAGTGATATTGTTTTCAGTGTTTCTGACCAACTTAATAAAACTAGCACTACTTATACCGGCCTAATCAGCGTTACTGCCGCTAACTCTGGAGACTATATCTCAGCTATTAGATTTGGCGAATATGTTTCTTTTGGCGGTGGCACTTGGCAAAAGGCTCGCTATTATGACCATGATAGGTTTGAGTTAGGTCAACAAGGATATTTTATTAATATCGATATTGATAGCAACAATTATTTTCCATATAACTTAGACTACGTTAGTCTTAACGCCAACCGTTTTTCTAATTCACTTATTTCTTCGCATTATTTTCCCTATTTTTATGCCAATTTAAGCAATGAACATAATATTAAAGCAGCGATTCTCAATAGCAACTGGTCCATTGGCGGAGGAACAACTCCATTAATTTTTGACAGACCATTTTATTATACTAGCAAAGTTGCCATTCCTTCCACCTGGGAGGTGGCTAGCAATCCTGAAATTTTTGGTAACGAGTATAACGAATATTATTGGGGAGACGAGGACTGGTTTTGGACCCGCACGCCAGTTATTTCAAATTCATTCAATAGTTGGGCCGCCTTTTCTTCTGCATCTTATGGCAGTGCTCACTTAGGCAATTATCACATCGTTGCCCCTTCCCTCAAGCTGTCCTCAGGTAACGTCAATATTCTCTCTGGTTCAGGCAGCTACGACGATCCGTATGTGCTAGCAAATACGGATTCCAACAATGCCCCTTCTATTACTTTATCATCAGACATTGATATTTCTCTCGGACGCCACGAAGATTTGATTATTTCTGGCGTGGTTAAAGATATTGATCTTGGGGATGAGTTAGTTGTTTCTGCCACCATTGGCGGCGTCAACAAATCAACTAATATTATCATTGCCGACGGCGACGATCAGCTATGGTCACTCACTTGGAATAAAACTGAATTACATCCCGACGAATATTATAATATTATTTTTAGTGTTACAGACCAATATGATACTGTTGAGGCTATCTATACGGGCAGCATTATTGTTAGTTCGGCCAACATTGGCGAATCTATCGCAGACATTAAATTCGGCGAATACGCTTTTTTTGGTGGTAGCACTTGGCAAAAAGCTCGCTACTACGACCATGACGATTTTATAGCCGAAGAACAAGGTTATTTTATTAGGGAATATGATTCTTACTATTACAATTATTACTATGACAATATTCCTTATGACGTTTGGTCTAGTGCCTATGAAGCTTCTAGCCTAGCCTCTACTACTATTCCAGCTTTTTATAATGAAATCACCAATAATAATAATATTAAATCAGCTATTTTAGACACCAATTGGTCAACTGGTGAAAACCTTTGGCTTTCCAACTCTTCTCCAGGGCTAGTAGCTAACAAATCTTATTATTCCAGCAAAGTTGCCATTCCTTCTGCTTGGGAAGTTGCCAATAATAGTGAAATTTTTCCAGAATACTATAGCCCTTGGTTCTGGACTCGCACTCCCACTAAATCATATTTAAGTGTGCCGATGATTGCTCAGTCATCCGCTCTATTTTCTAATTATTCTGCCAAACTAGATCGAAATTATATTAGACCAGCTCTAAGACTAGCTGCCACTACTAAAATATGTGGTGGCGATGGGATCACAAATCCTTATGTACTTGGGAATAATACTTGTGATTCTATTTTTACTATTTCTTCTTCAGATGTTAATATTAAAGTTGAGCCTGATTCAGATTTAATAATTAGAGGAACTGTCCAAGACGGAGACATCGGCGATGAATTGATTGTCTCCGCCACCATTGGTGGCGTTAGCAAATCAACTGACGCTATCATCGCCGACGGCGACCATCAGTCATGGTCGCTCACCTGGAGCTATGAAGAATTACTGGCAGGGAGATATCAAAATATTGATTTTACTGTTGACGACGGCAACCAAACTTACAATGCCGTTTACACCGGCATAATTACTAAGTCTGCCAATCATGGAGATTCAATAGCCGCAATTAATTACGGTGACTACGTTACTTTTGGTGGTAATACTTGGCAAAAAGCTCGTTATCACGTTTATTATAATCATGTTTCTCAAGAACAGGGTTATTTTATTAGGGTTTACGATGATGGCTATACTAGTGCCTACCACAATAGTTCGAATGTTTTTGCTACCTCAACTCTAGCCACTAGTGCTTTGCCCACTTTTTACAATAATATGACCAATGACAATAATACTAAATCCTTGATTTTGCCCACTACTTGGTCCACTGGGGCTAATATCAGCTATCAGCAATATTGGACTAGCTATATCGCCATTCCTTCTGCCTGGGATGTTGAAAATAATTATGAGTTATTTAGCGACAGCACTACTAATAGGTTTTGGCTCCGTACCCCCAGTACCACAAGCAGTTATGCTCGTTACGCTCAATCATATTCATACACTTATTCAACCGCTCAAGTTAATTATTCGTATCGCGTCCGACCAAGCCTTAGATTATCGGTTGACAATGGTATTATTCTCTCTGGCTCGGGTACCAGCGACGATCCTTATGTTTTAGGTAATAAGCATAGCGACCCAGGAGTAAGCACTATTAAATACGGCGACTACGTTTCTTTTGGCGGTAGCACTTGGAGAAAAGCACGTTACTATAATCACACCACTTATGATGCCCTTGAGCAGGGATATTTTATTAGATTGTACAACGACAGCTATGCTAGTCAGTACAATCCTTCTACGAGTTATGGCAATGTTTTTGCCACCTCCGTCCTTGCTAATTCTACCCTCTCTACCTTTTATAACAATATGACCGATGCTAATGATATCAAAAACGCCATCTTAAACACTAATTGGTCGACTAGAGATGCAAACGGGGCAAATGGCCCAAATTATTTTGGGCAAATCGCAATACCATCTTCCTGGGAGGTAAAAAACAACCCAGAAATATATAGCGCTGCCACTAGTAATTATTTTTGGACTCGCACCCCCACCATCGATTCTTCCACTTCAGTGGCCGTAGCACAATCTACGGCAACTTATAATTCTAATTCTGCAGTAAACGTAAGTAATAGGGTGATGCCGTCGTTAAGATTGTCATCTTACAATACAACGATTATTTCAGGTACAGGCACTAATTCTGACCCATATGTTTTAGCTAGTAATCCAAATGTTCCTACAATTGAAATTACATCTCCAGCAGAAAATATTGCTCTTAGCTCTGGAAATTTAACTATCTCTGGCTATGTCACTGATGTTAATATTGGTGACGAGCTAATTGTTTCCGCCGCCATTGACAGCGTCAGCAAATCAACCACACCCATTCTTACTAATGGCGGTCAACAATCATGGTCGCTCACCTGGAGTTATGAAGAATTATCTAAAGGGGAGTATACCAATATTGTTTTTAATGTTACAGATGGCACATATATTAATAATGTCAATTATGTTGGCAAAATATCAGTTGCCTCAGCTGGCGCTGGAGACCATATTAGTAAAATTGATTATGGTGAATACGTCTCTTTTGGCGGCAGCACTTGGCGTAAAGCCCGCTATTATGATTACAATAGCTTTGCTTCAAATGAACAAGGTTACTTTATTAGACTATATGACGACAATTATCGGAGCGTTTATCATAGCGCTTCCAATATTTATGCTACCTCCAATATCGCCACCTCTACTTTGCCTACTTTTTACGACAACATGAGCAATACTAATAATATTAAAGATGCAATTTTAAGCACTCGATGGCAAATAAAAAATTATTGGGGGGATGAGAGCCTAGATTATTTTGGGCAAATCGCAATACCTTCTTATTGGGAAGTAGAAAATAACCCAGAAATTTTTAGCCTTGCCGCCAGCAACCGTTTTTGGACCCGCACTCCAGCTACGTGGAGCGGTATATATTATACTAATCAAGCTATGTCTGCTTTGTCTTCAAGTTCCATCTCATACTATGAGGTGAACAATTCATATCGCATTTTACCCAGTCTTAAGCTTTCAGTTGGCGACACCGTCATAATCTCGGGTTCAGGCACGGCGAGCAATCCCTACATTTTAGGTTACAATCGTAACTCCCCGCACATTATTTTGTCAGACTATCCAGAAAACACTACTGTTGACTATAATTTGAGCATTACTATTTCTGGCACTGTTCAAGACGCCAATCTTGGCGATGAATTAATTGTTTCTGCCACTATTGGCGGCATCAATAAATCAACTACTCCTATTATTGCTGACGGCAACAATCAAAGCTGGTCTTTAACTTGGACTCACCAAGAGCTAGCCGGAGGACCTTATTATTCCAACATTATTTTTTCCGTCACTGATGGAGAGTTTAGTAGTGTTGATTATTACGACGGAACCATTAGCTTAGGTCAAGCGGTAGTCAACGATCCGCTTATTGCCATTAAATACGGTGACTACGTTACTTTTGGTGGTAGCACTTGGCAAAAAGCCCGTTACTACAATCACGACAATTATGCTCCAGACGAGCAAGGATACTTTATTCGAGTATATGATTCTAATTATACTGGCAAATACTTGCATGATCCCAACGGTCCCAAATCTAACGATTTTACAAATTCCGCGCTCAACCTTTTTACTTTACCACAATTTTACGATCAAATGTCCAACGACCACAATATTAAGGCTGCAATTTTAGACAGCAACTGGTCAGTAGGTGGTATTTCTTGGGGTGAGGACGACAGTATCTGGAGCACCTCATCATTTCCAGGCAATTTAAAAGCCGCTTCTTCTTCTGCCTCCAAGATTAGTTTGCCATCTTCTTGGGAGGTTGCTAATAATAGCGAAATTTTTTCCACCACCGCCTCAAGCTCATTTTGGACCCGAACTCCTATTCATCAGAGCTGGAATGAAGTATGCGTAGCCAAATCTAAATCAGATTTTAATATACATTTTCTCACCAGCAGACAACTACCTATTAGACCAAGCGTAAAATTATCTACCGATATCACTATTCTTGCAGGGGATGGCTCCAGTGACGATCCATATATTTTGAAGAATTCTCACGTCAATAATGTTCCCACCATTGAAATTAATGACCCCAATAATGACATTGCTCTTTCTTCAAGCATGAGTTTGATATTTTCTGGCACTATCCAAGACGCCAACCTCGGCGATGAGTTAGTTGTTTCCGCCACCATCGGCGGCGTCAGCAAATCAACCACTCCTATTATTGCCAATGGTGGTAGCCAAAACTGGTCGCTCGTTTGGGAATACCAAGAATTGCCGCCAAATGAATACAATGACGTTATTATTAAAGTTTCAGATCAATATGACAGTTCTGCCGTCAATTACAATGGAACAATTAGGGTTTTGCCTGCCGATCCAGGGAACGACATTGGTAGTATTAAGTTTGGTGAGTGCGTCTCTTTCGGCGGCAGCACTTGGCAAAAAGCTCGTTATTTTGATCACATTAATTTCGAGCCAGACGAACAAGGATACTTCATTCATTTGTATGACGATAATTACACTGGCATTTTTGGTTCATTCGATTTTAATAGCTCCACTTTAATTTCTTCTACTTTGGTTGATTTTTACAACCATTTTAGCGACGACCATAATATCAAATCAGCCATTCTAGACACCAATTGGTCTACTGGAGGTAGCGATAGCCTTGGTTATTTTGTAGATTATGGTGAGGGCGGAATTCATAAGATAGTTGATAATTCGTCTTCTGGTATAATTACAAATATTCAGCATCAAGCAGCTAAAATTGCCTTGCCCTCTTCTTGGGAAGTAACTAACAACCCTGAAATTTTTTCTTCACCTACCCAAAATTCTTTTTGGCTTCGAACCCTCGGTTATTATTATGACGGTGAATATGAATCCCCAGCTCGTTCTGTTTCTTTCAACAGCCAAGACATGAATTTAGTTAACTCTACCGTTGCAATGATCGAGTCATCAGTTCAAAAAAAACCAGCCCGTATGTCCTTTTTGGCTAGCTTATTAATTAACCAAGTACAGGCATTGATGGGAGCTGATGATCCTAATAATGAGATTTTTGAGGGTCGTTGGGTTGCTCAGTCTTCTGAATTATTTAATATCAAAGATCCTATTAGTTCTCGTCGTGTTAGACCAAGTCTCAGGCTTTCTTCTGAAGTGGTTATTATTTCTGGAGACGGCACGCTTGATAATCCTTACGTCTTGGGTAGTAATGCCAACAACGCTCCCTCAATTCAAATCTCTTCACCGAATGCAGACGTCGTGCTTGAGTCAGGAAGCTTAACAATCAGTGGTATGATTCAAGATGCTAATCTAGGAGATGAGTTAGTTGTCTCCGCCACCATTGGCGGCGTCAGTAAGTCAACCACTTCCATCATCGCCGATGGTAGTCAACAATCTTGGTCACTTTCATGGAATTTTGATGAATTGCCACTGGGTCAATACAGTCAAATCCCCTTTATTGTTTCAGACGGTTCGTCCACCAACACTGCGATTTATGCTGAAACTATTACCATAGGTAAAAATGTCCCACTTATTCTTATTAATGATCCCACCACTAGTTATATTGTAGTGAACGACACCGGCATTACTATTTCAGGAATAATTAAGAATATTGATGCCGGCAAAGCTCATACCGTTTTTGCCACTATTGGGGGTGTTTATAAGTCAACCACTTTGCTTTCTCCTTCTGACAACGCTAGTTGGCAGCTCAGCTGGAGTTACAATCAATTACCAGCTGGCAATTATAGCAATATTACCTTTAGTGTTAGCGATGGTAATAAACAAGCTAGTAACAACTATTTAGGCGAGATAATAGTTGATAAAACCGCTCCTAGTCTCAGCTTTAAAAATACTTCTCATGCTGACTCACCATATTCTATCGCAGACTTTGATGATATTGATTATCCTGTCTCCGCTCAAGACAATATTTCTGGCTTAAGATCATTTTACTATCAATGGAGCAATTCCATTGACGATCCTCAAGGCATTAGCTCTTCAGAATGTTCTCAGGGCAATACGGTCATTTTCAACTCGGGCACCACTCATGGAGTTTACAGCACTGCTGCTTTCAATAAGCCAGATAGTGAAGGCAAACATTATTTACATGTCTGTGTTGTGGATTTGGCAGGTAACATTAATAAATCTCACACTATTTATCACCTCGAATTAGCCACTACCGCTTCTACTGAGAATTTGGCTCCACCAAGCTTTTTACCTGAATCATCCACAATTTCGGAGCCAGAAATAGAATATGTTTCTATTGAAGATTTTTCTCAACCAGCGCCAACAATGACTAGAAAAAATGAGGCAGAAGATGTGACTTTAGCCAGCGAAGCTGGATCTTATCTCCTTCCAGCTATCACTAAGGTGATATTGATTATTAGTCCGTGGCTACTTTTAATAATTGGGCTCATTTCAATGCTTTTTCCCAGATCAAGCGGCTTAGTCTACGATTCACGAACAAAAAAAGCTATTCCAAACGCTCTCGTAGCTGTTATTCAAGAGGGGAAATTTATTACAGCGAGTTTTACTAATCAGCTTGGAATCTATTCAGGTTTCAAGCTCAATTCAGGGGAATATCAGCTGATTGTCAACTCTCCTAGTCACACTTTTCCGAGTATTCAAGCAAGAGCAATTGGGCAGAACGAAAAAAATCATTATTTGGGTGAAAAATTTTATCTCAATTCATCAGGCCGACAAGTAATTAATTACTATATCCCTCTCGATATAGATCAATTAGGGAATGACGCAGATAAGCGACTAATTCTTAATGTCATTATCAACTACTTCATTCGTTTTATATTGCTTATTGCCAACAACTTGCACTTCGTCTGGGTTCTAGGTTTTATTATTTCTATTCTACTCGTGACTACTAATTTTAATTGGTTTAGCCTGCTCACCTTAATTGTTTTTATAATTGGTTTCTTTAGAAAAGTAATTATAAAAGCTAAAAAACCCAACATTGTTGGCAAGCTTATTAATGAAGATGGAAGTCTGGCAATTGGCGTCACTTTACTTCTTCATTTTGGTAACAATCAGCAAGTCATTCCCACTATCACTAATGAGCAAGGTCAATTTACTTTGCTTGCCAAGCCAAATCAAAACTGCTTTATCACGAGTCCAAATTTTAATTTTGTTCATGAACAAAAAGTTGTTAGCACTATTGAAATCAATCCATCAGCTGATTTGCAGCTTGTTATTAAAGAAAAATAAAAATTTTGCCATTAGTAATTTTGCTTTTGTCTCCATTTTTGTGAATATAATATGCGTGGGAAAAACTTTTAATAAAAAATGTCAAATTAAACTAGCGGGCGTTTCTTAAAACACGCCCCCAACTCACCCTTTTTCACGGGGAAGAAAGTATGTCATTTGATAATCAACGAATTAAATATAAATTATTATTCGACTCAACGGAGTAGGGGAGCACAACCCTTTTTTTTCTAAAACTTTATTCTTAACTCTACTTGCGGCATCACCAAATCATCTCTCAATTTTTTTAAACCATCAAGTCTATTTAACAATCTATCAGCCGAATTTCTGTCCATCACTAATGTTTGTTGTACCACTGCCACTTCCGCCGCCATTTTCCTTCTCGCCAGCTCTTGTTTCCAATTTAAAATCAAAAGCACCATAATGATAATGCCCGCGATTGTTAGTCCTGCAAGAGTTTGCTTAATCCACCTACTCATATTTACTCCAATCCTGCATATAATTTTAGACTTGTTTCTAGCTCAGCCAATATTAAGTTTAACTCTGTTCTGAAGGCAACATAGTTTTCTCGTCCATTAATCGTTTTAAGTTTTTCTGCTGCTGCTTCCATTTTCTGCTGCAAGCTCTGTAAAGAGCGCATAGTTCTATCCAAAACTCTCATTTTTTGTTCTCGATCAACCTTGTTGATTGCTTCATCTAATATCCTTTGATTTTGATTTTGATAAAGAGTTTTAAACTCATCAATAATTGTTTGCATTTCATGCCAATAAATCTGAGCAAAAGCCTGATATGAGGTTTCATTAATGACCGCCATTACGTCGGAAAAATCTGCATCAGCTTTGTTCCAAGCCTGCACATTATCAAATACGGGTTGCAAGCCTTGCAAAGAATTAATTTCACTAGTAATTCTTTTATTTAGTTGATTATTAACATCTTTATTTTTAGAATACTGTTGTAATAAACTCATTAAGTAATAATTGTAGTCAATCATCACTGCTTGTCTAGCCACAAATGATTTGCTTGCATTGTCTATGAGATTTTTTAAATTATCATCCGTTTGATTCATGCCGTATAATTGCTTATCTCTTTCAAATTGAGCATAATGAGAACGGTATATCGACATTTTTTCTCGATAGCTATTTTGCCAGCTTGTCACTGTTTGCGCATTCGCTCTAATAGGCAAAAGCCACCAAGTCACAATTTGCACTAACAAAAAAATTTCACCAATATTCTTTTTCATAATCCCCTCATTAATATTACTTGGTCAATTATAACTTGTTTCTTAGCTTTTGTCAAAGTTATTTCTTAAACTTTTTATCTCTGACTAAATTAGTGGCCTCATAAAGTGACTCGAAGGTTCCGCAATCAAACCATCTTCCGGGGACAAAAGCTACTTCTAATTTTCCTTCTTTCAAATACAAATTATTCAAATCGGTAATCTCTAACTCTCCTCTAGCTGAAGGCTTTAAGTTCTTAGCTTTTTGTACTACTGTATTATCATAAACATAGAGTCCAGTGACCGCATAGTCACTTTTAGGCTTTTCTGGTTTTTCCTCGATTGACAAAGCCTTCATTTTTTCATCAAATTCGACCACCCCAAACCTTTTAGCCTCTTTTGTTTTTATGGCAAAAACTTTTGCCCCTTTTCTAAAACTTCTTATATCCGCCGAAAAATCATCTTCATACAAATTATCGCCCAAAATTAGCGTCACATCATCTTCGCCAATAAAATTTTCTCCGATAATAAAAGCCTGAGCTAAACCATCGGGTTTTTCTTGAATCTCATAAGTAATTTTACAATTATAATCTCTTCCATTTCCTAAAAGTTTCAAAAAATCACCCGCATTATTAGGAGCAATTATTACCAAAATCTCATTTATTCCTGCTTTAACTAGTGTCTCGATAGGGTAGAGGACCATTGGCTTGTTATACACTGGTAGCAGCTGTTTGCTGGTAACTTTGGTTAATGGGCGCAAGCGCGTTCCCGCTCCCCCAGCTAAAACTATTCCTTTCATATTGCCTTTCTCTCGTCTTAGTGAGTTAATTTTAAATTTGTTACCACTCACTTAATTAATTTTCACTAATTTTTAAATTTAATTCTTTTAATTGCTCTTCAGCCACCTGATCTGGGGCACTCATGATGGCAGTCTTACCACTTCCGCTCGTCGGGAAAGCCACCACTTCTTTCACCGACTGTTCGCCGGCCAAAATCATCGCCAACCGATCAAGTCCCAAGGCAATTCCTCCATGAGGCGGCATCCCTAAATCAAAAGCCTGCAACATATGACCCACGCTCGCCTCAATCTCTTCTTGATTATAACCCATGATTTTGTAGGTCGCCTCGAGCATTTCTCTCGTGTGAGCTCTAATACTGCCACCACCTACCTCATATCCATTGCACACCAAATCGTACTGAGCCGTGATAATATTTTCAATATTTTTTCCAGCCAGTAAGTCATTTTTATATTCTGCTAAAGGTGCCGAAAAAGGATTGTGGGTAAAAGTCCAACCGCTCTTGCCATCAATTTTTTCGGCTGCATCGTCTTTATCCACTTTTTTGAAAAAAGGAAAATTAACCACCCAAGCAAAAGCTAATACGCCTTGATTTTTTTCTTCTTCGCTGCGCAAATCAAATCTATCCGCGCCGTATTTTTCCATTGCCTCTTGGTAGCTAATCACTGGGAAAGTTTGATTTTGCAATTTTGCCCCCATTTTATTTAAAGTCTTTTTTACCAACTCTTCCACTTCATTCATGACTTCCTCCGGTCTTTGTACTAAACTCATTTCTAGATCCAATTGTGTTAGCTCAAGCAATCTGTCTGCTCGTAAGTCTTCATCTCTAAAGCAACGAGCTACTTGAAAATAACGTTCGAAGCCAGAACCCATTAATAATTGTTTATACTGTTGTGGGCTCTGGGGCAAAGCATAAAAGCTACCAGGTTGCAGCCTCGAAGGTACCAAAAAATCACGCGCTCCCTCTTTGGTTGATTTGGTCAAAATTGGAGTCTCGATCTCAATATAGCTTTTTTCATACAAATTTTCTCTTAAAGTTTTAATCAATTCGTGCCGGAGTAAAATATTCTTTTTCATCCGCTCTCGTCTTAAATCTAGGTAACGATATTTTAGTCTCACCTCCTCATTTATTTCTAAACCATCGCCCTCGACTAAAATTGGCAAATCTTTTGCCATTGATAAAACTTCATATTCCTTAACATCTAGTTCCACCGTCCCAGTTTCCAAATCATGATTGATTTGTTTACTTGGTCTGGCTTTTACTTCACCGACGACTCTCACTACCGATTCTGTTTTTATTTCGCTGAGCATCTTATAGCCCACACATTGAATTTTGACGCTTATATCGCGCAAATCAATGAAAGTCACTTTGCCATGATCGCGCTTAGTGTCCACGAAGCCAGCCAACTCTACTTTTTGTCCTACCTTATCCACAGTTTCTTTAATTAAAATTCTTGACATATGTCATTATTATATAACAAACTCTCATGATTTCCATGTGAACTTATTCACATGTAAGTTTATTCAAAGCTCGCCGCCACCTCCTCCCAATCTTTCCCCCAAAGATCAGTTTTTTTTACGCCTCTAAACTCATTAATTTTCATTTCCCCAATGACCGCAATTTTTGTTTTTAATTCCGGCAACACTATTTTTTTATCTTGATAATTCCAAAAAAGCACCGCTGTGGTCATGCCTCCACTCGCAACTTCAATTTTCAAATGTTGATTTTTTGTCCCTAAGTGACGCCAACTAACCACTTCTCCTTTTAGCATCACAGTTAACTCAGGATTTTCTGCCCCAAAAGGTTCCATTTGGTCCAAAAAATCATCCAATCCTGACTCATTTATCGCTGCGGGCGTTACTTCTGTCTCAATTTCATATTTAGCCACCAATTGCTCATCTTTAATTTGTTCATTAGCTAGAGATTTTATCTTTTGTTCTACTTTTAGCCACTTTTCCATCGTTACCGCAAAGCCAGCTGCCAACGCATGGCCGCCCACGCTTAGTAAATCACCACTCATTTGGCGAATAAACTTAGTAATATTCACCCCTTCCACGCTCCTCGCCGAAGCTTTACCAATTTTGCCATTTAAACTCACCGCAATTGCCGGTCGACCAAAAATATCTACTAATTTGCTTGCTATTAGCCCAATTATGCCTTCATGAAAGTCTTGACTAGCCACTACTATAATTTTATCTAAATCTGCCGATTTTACTTGCTTTAAAGCCATTTCTAGCATTTCAGTTGTCAACTCCTGTCTACGACCATTAGTTAACTCTAAAGTTTGAGCTAATTTTCTCGCTAAAGCTTGATTATTAGTGCAAAGCAAACGTAAAGCCTCCAGTGTATTGGTAATTCTACCAATCGCATTTATTCGTGGGCCTAAGCCAAAACCGATGTCGCGAGCCACCAATTTATCTTGTCTGGTCTTACCTTTTTCTACCAAAGCTAAGATTCCCACTCTCTCACTTTTCCGCAATTGTTCTAAGCCGGCTTTAGTAATTTTTCTATTTATGCCTACTAACGGCACTTGATCTACTATGGTCGCTAATGCCACCAAATCAAGCATTTCCAAAATTCTATCTTCTCTGTTTTTCACCTTAAGCTTTTCCCATAATTGCCAAACTACTGCCCACGCCACTCCCGCGCCAGACAAAAATTCGCTTTGAATTACGGCTGCGGCCGAATCAATCTCCCCACTTTTTAAATGATGATCAGTTACGATTACTTCAATTTTATTTGCTCGGCAAAACTCCAAGGCCTCACTCGCCGAGATGCCATTATCCACTGTGACAATTAAATCTGGCTTTTGCTTATCAACTATCTCTTGCAAAGCCTTAACGGTCATGCCATAGCCATGCTTAAGTCGATGAGGAATGAATGGCTCTGCCAAAATCCCAATCTCCTTCAAGCCCGACCACATAATTGCGGTAGCACAATTGCCGTCCACGTCATAATCACCGAAGATTAACACTTTTTCTTTATTGTTTTTTGCTTGCTCAATTCTATTTATCGCTTTTTTTAACTCTTTTTGGTCGATTGACAGATCGACCAACTTCAATTTTTTTACATTAATTTCTCCATTTAAATCTGCTTCACTCCATTGCCTGTTTTCCAACACTATTTTTTTTAATTCATCCAAAGTTTGTGCCTTTTTTTTATTTTTTATTTGCCAAATTCTTTTCTGCATAAATGATATTTTACTATGCTTTACTTCATTTTTTTATTACGTTCAGCTTGCTTCTAGCCAAAAGTCAAGTTTTAACGCCCCTCCCGTCTTTAAATCAATCTCCTGTGGAAAATGAGCCAAACTATTAATTTGCTCTTTTGTCACTTTTCTGTCATTATCGTGTGGATAATATATGAGAAGAGCTTTTTAACAGACAAAAATTTCAAATTCAAACTGGTGGGCGTTTCTTTTTATATAAAAGAAAGCCTCAATCAGTTAGTCCACCAATTGGTATTAAGTTAATACTGATTGAGTAGAAAGGGGTATGAAAATATCATTTTCGATTAAAGGAGTGGTTTTTACCATTAGCTTTAATTTAAAGTCAAAAAAAATAACCTTAACTGTTAAAGGCTAGGTTATTTTGACTTTCTGGTGGGTATTCGACATGCCCACCATTTTGAATTTGAGGGTATTATAGCATGAAAAAGAGCAAAATCTATTCCCAAGTTTATGTGAACTTATTCATGTAAACTTATGAGAAACCCACCCCTAACCCCTCCCTTGTCAGGGAGGGGAGTAGTGCAATATGTGAAATGACAATGCCTTTGAACTATGATTTACATGATTAGAAAAACATGATTAACTATGATGCGTGCTGGAGGAAGGTGAGATGATTTTGCGTCTCAATTAGATTATTCATTTTCCAATCATGGTTTTCATTTAAATCATGAAAATCATAGTTCAAAAAAAGAATTGGAATGCCACACGATTGTTCGGTGAGCGTATGTAGTGTTAAACTACCCCACTTTGTTATCTTGTATTATGTTTAAATTCATGCTAAAATAACCACCATGGCAAATCTAAAAAAATTAATTATTGCTAGTGCTTTATTAGCAATTTTTTCCAGCACCCAAATCCACGCTGCCAATCCAGGTGATCCCATCACAGCCATCAATTTTGGTGAATACGCATCCTTTGGCGGCAGCATTTGGCAAAAAGCGCGCTATTATGATCATGACAACTTTATTTCTACTGAACAAGGATATTTTATTAGGCATTATGATAATAATTATGTTGGTGCCTATCATGCATCGTCCAATGTTTTTGCTACTTCCACTTTGGAGACTTCTATCTTGTCAACCTTTTATGCTAATATGGCTAACACCAATAATATTAAGACGGCTATCTCAGATACTAATTGGTCAACAGGAGCGAGTACTTATGTTAATGGTTCAACCCCTGGGATATTAGATAAAACTTCTTATCATATTAGCAAGATAGCAATTCCCTCAACTTGGGAAGTTGCTAATAATAGCGAGATTTTTAGTGCTGCTACTCCTAATTTTTTTTGGTTACGAACATTGAATGCAACCTACTCTTATGCAGTTTGGCTTGCTCTATCATCTACGTCTTTTACAAGCGTCACTGTTGTCAATCGTGAATATAGAGTACTTCCTAGCTTAAAATTATTATCTACTGTTCAAATATGCAGCGGCAACGGCACTATTAGTGAACCATATATTTTAACTAATGGAATGGATAATTGCCCAAAACCTGGCAATACTATTGATAGAATTAGTTATGGCGAATATGTTTCTTTTGGTGGGAGTAATTGGCGCAAAGCTCGTTATTACAATCATGATAATTTTATATCTAGTGAACAAGGGTATTTTATTAGACTTTATGACGATAATTATTATAGTGACTATCGTAGTGATAATACAACAAATGATTTTGCCGTATCAACTTTGATTAATTCTACTTTATCTACTTTTTATACCAATATGGCTAACACCAATAATATTAAGACAGCTATTTCAGATACTAATTGGTCAACGGGCGCGAGCACATATGTTAATAGTACTTCTCCTGGAAATTTGACTAATACTTCTTATCATAATGGTAAAGTAGCCATTCCCTCTACTTGGGAAGTAGCTAACAATAGTGAGATTTTTAATAATCCCACTGCTAACTATTATTGGCTGCGGACACCGTTTTTGTCATACTCGTATACTGCTTGGATTGCAAAATCATCCTCAATTTTTGATGGCTATGCTAGTGTTGGTAATGATTACAGGGTGCTTCCTAGTTTAAGATTGCTGTCTAGTGTCACAATTATTTCTGGAGACGGCACTAGTGACAATCCATATGTGCTTAGTTATTCACCCTATATGATTAATATTAGTAATGCTGACACCGATATTGTTCCCACCAAATCCTCTCCCCAATTTACCATTTCCGGCACCATTGACTACCCCGATGATGGTGATGCCACTAGTGTGGCAGTTTCTGCCACCATTGGTGGCATTAGTCGGAGCATTAATGTTCCTATTAGTGAAGACATGTCTTGGCAGTTATCATGGAGCTATAATGAATTAACTGAAGGCGAACATACCAACATTGAATTTACTGCTACCAGTAATAGCTCTATTCCCGAAGAGACAAGTAGTACCTATGCTGGTAAAGTCATTATTGATAAAACAGTTCCCACTTGTGGCACTTGGTCACCAAGTGAGAGTGCTTGGAAAATTAGTGGAGCGGCAAGCTTTACCTTAACTTCATCCACTGATACAGGTGGCAGTGGTGTTGCTACTGAGTCAGCTAGTCTTACTTGTTCCACTGGTCCAGTGCATGGTGATACTTGTTTTGTTACAATCTTTGATCAAGCTGGGAATGATAAACTTTGCACTTCACCTAATAACAGAGTGGATATCTTTGCTCCTAATTTATCAGTCACTCCTGCCATCCAAGGCTGGCAGGGAGATAAACAAGATATTATTATTACCAGTATTGACGATGAGACAAGTGTCAATAGAATTGCCTATGCTTGGGATATTAATACTC
>CAZMIQ010000009.1:0-18837 GCA_964566525.1 uncultured Pseudomonadales bacterium
CTGTCTAATTTTATCACAAATATTTCAATTTGTGAAGAGCAAATTAGGGATTGGCGTGAGCGGAACAATATTCTTAAATTAGAACTAATAAAAATCACTTGTTTGCAGTTATTCAAGATAGAGACGCAAGACAAAGTGGATTAAGAAATCTTGGCTTTCTTGTCGCCTTTGGCGACATATTAGTACGGTTAAACTGCTCCTACTAACTTACGGTCAATTTTTTAAGTAAAGAATTGTTTAAAATGGGCTATTTTGTTGTTCTTTGACAACTAATGAAATTATCAAGGCTAAGATTTGATGGTTAAAAAATAAAAAATGGCATTATAATAGTTAGTATGTCTACGACTTTGTGGTGGGCGATTTTAAAATCGATTAGACCAACTCAATGGCTAAAAAATGTGGTTTTATTTGCGCCATTAATTTTTTCTGGCTTGTTATTTTCTTTGCAAGACAATGGCATTCCTTACGTTTTGACAGTTTTTTATGCATTCGTGATTTTCTGCATTTTGGCTTCAAGTATTTACTTGATTAATGATATTGTCGATTATGAGGCTGATAGAGCTCATCCATTTAAAAGTAAAAGACCAATCGCTAGTGGAAAACTAAGTATTCCGATCGCCCTTTTTTTAAGCGTAGTAGGCATTATGTTGGTTTTTATTCTTAGCCTAGCCTTAAATACTTTTTTTAGGGTTTTAGTTTTTACATACTTAGTTTTACAAATTTTATATTCTACTAAGTTGAAAAAAATCCCTATTGTAGACGTGGGAGCGATAGCGGCAGCGTTTGTGATAAGAGTTTATGCAGGAGCAACGGTCGGCTATATTCATTTAAACTCTTGGTTTCTGCTTACTATTATCTCAGCAGCTTTATTTTTGGCAGTGGGCAAAAGGCAAAGCGAAAGAACTTTATTGTCAGGCACTAACAACTTAGGGTTAACTAGAAAAACCTTAAAACGTTATAGTGAGAGATTGTTAGATCAATATACTAGTATTTTTGCCACTTCTACTTGGTTGTCTTATTCTCTTTTCACTTTTCAGTATCAATTTATTAGACCTGATCAGAACCTATCAATTCTCTACCCTAATTTGCCTAAAATTTTACGACCTGAAAAATTATTAATGCTGACGGTGCCCTTGGCAATTTTAGGCATCATGCGATATTTGCAATTAATATATGAGAAAAACCGAGGTGAATCTCCAGCAAGGGTATTAGTGGAAGACAAAGTGCTCCTAACATTAGTTTTTTTGATGGGCATAATGATTGTTTTTATTCTTTATGGTCCACCATTTTTAAATGATTTATTAAGGTAAATTATGTCAAGAATTAAAAGTTGGTGGCCAAGTTTTTTATTTTTATTAATTATTGTTTTAGGTTTCTGCTTAAGAATATACAAAGTGCAAATCCCTCAAGCTTATGTTTTTGATGAAGTTTATCATGTGCCGACGGTTAAAATGATTGTTAATAATGACCATAGAGCTTATGAGTGGTGGCACCTGGAGCTAGAAGAGGAAAGAGAAAAAGGTGCCTATGTTGATTGGTTGCACCCACCTTTGGCTAAATTAATCCAAGCTGCTAGTTTAATAATTTTTGGTGATAATGCTTGGGGCTGGAGATTGCCGTCAGTATTAGCTGGCACCCTATTAATAATAGTGGTTTATAAATTTGCCTTAACTTTGTGGCCAAGCAATTATTCTCTAGCATTAGGAGCATCACTATTAACCGCAGTCGATGGCTTGGGGATTGCTCAGTCGCGTATAGCAATGAATGATATTTTTGTGACCTTGTGGACCACAATGGGCTTATGGTGCTATTATCAATGGCGAGAAAATAAGCAAAAAAAATATTTATGGCCTTTAGCGATTATAACTGGACTAGCTTTAGCGACTAAATGGAGCGGGGCTTTAGTCTTAATTTTCATTTGTCTTTGGGAATTTGTTAAATACAAATTTCATACTGCCATAAAGCTGTTAATTTTTCTCTCAACCTCAGCAATGATTCTCTATCTGTTATCTTATACTCAATTATTTTGGCAAAAACCATTTGGCCATTTTATTGACTTGCATGTTCATATTATAAATTATCAAATAAATCTAGAGGCTGACCATCCTTATAGCAGTTCTCCTTGGTTGTGGCCATTAGGTTTCAAGCCGGTTTATTTATTTGCGAACGATAATGAGGGTGTTCATATATGGAATCGTCCATTTTATCCAATCTGGTATTTAGGTCTTGGCGCATTGGTCTTATCCAGTGTATTATTAATGATTAATATCTGGTCAAAAAGAGCAATGAAGTACATATCTATTGATGAAAAAAGTAAAGAAAAGTTAATATTTGTCTTAATGGCTTATTTTGCCTTTTGGCTACCATGGACATTGTCTCCAAGAATTATGTATTTTCATCACTATTTGCCTGCTACACCAATGATCTGGCTCATTACTAGCTGGCTCTTAACTAGAATTTGGTAAAAAGAATAAGGCTAATAGTCAAAAAATATTAATTATTGATTGAGAAAATCGGCGACTGATTCGAGTAGTTGTTCGGGATTATAGTCGCTTTTAATCATATAACCTCTTACTCCTAATTCTAGGGCTTTGGCAACAGTTTGGTCTTGTGCTAAGTTGGTCAATAAAACAATGGAGTTAGCTGGTTGAGCATTTGGGTCTTTCGAAGTTTTTTCAAGAATCTCTAAGCCATCAATGAAAGGCAACATAATATCAAGAAGAACTAAATCATAGCCACCTTTTTGCACAGCCTCGAGGCCGGTTTTGCCGTCAGGCATTGAGTCAACTTGATAACCCGCGTCTTTTAGAAGCATTTCGTATAATTCTCGAAGTTCAGTTTCGTCTTCTACTAATAGGATTTTTTTATCTTTCTTTTCCATATTATCTTTCTTTTTTACTATTATACAATTGATTGTTTCATTATACAACTTTTTTATAAAAAATTAAAATGAATTTTAACTTCTTTTAATTTTGCCAGTAGCAGTTTTCGGAATATGATCAGTAATTTCAAAAAATAAAATATGTTTATACTTTGGGTTTTCTTGATTGATTTTTTTGATTTGCTGACCGATGATTTTTTCAACTTCTTTTTGTGAAGGGTTGGCGCTTAAATCTGGTTTTAATTCTCTAAGCTCACGACAATCAATGACGATTAAGGCTGCTGGCTTAGAATCGCCTTCTATAAGTTTACCGAAAACCATCGCCTCACTAATGCCTAGAGTATTTTTTAACTGATTTTCCAATTCTTCAGGATAAACATTTTTGGCGTTCTTACCGATAATGACATTTTTTTTGCGACCACTGATATATAAAAAACCGTCTTGATCTAAGTAGCCATAGTCACCTGTGCGCAACCAGCCATCAATTACTGCCTCATCTGTTTTTTTCTTATCTTTATAATAACCCATCATCACTGAATGTCCACTGATGATTACCTCGCCCACTCCTTCTTCGTCTGGTTGATCAATTTTGACTTTAATATTGGGTAAAGGTAAACCAGCGGCTTGATATTTGCTATCATGATCGCGATTTAAAGCCACGGCGGCTGAATTTTCGGTAATGCCGTAACCTTGGAGAATTTTAATGCCTAATTTACCATATTCGGCTGAAATTGCTGGATTGACTGGAGCACCGCCGGCAATGACTTTTTTTAAGTGACCGCCAAAATAGGCTTTGGCTGCCTTTTGAAATGCCTTGAAATCATTTTTATCACTAAGACTATCCCTAATCAAAGTATAACTTTTTTCTACAATTAAAGGAACTAAAATCAACATGGTGGGCTTGGCAATTTGTAAGTTTTGGGCAAAGTTGGGTAAGCCCCCTGGTAAATAATAAATAGTACTACCTCTAGCAACCTGTGAAAATAAACCGAGAGTAACTTCCATACAGTGATAAAGAGGAAGAATGGGTAAATGTTTTTCTTGATCAAAATCAAGCAAGCGACAGACATCCATAGTGTTATTGGCAATATTACTGTGATTAAGCATCACACCCTTGGGAGTGGAAGTAGTGCCTGAGGTAAAAAGAAGAGTGCACATAGTTTCTGGAAAAATTTTTAATTTTTGATAAAAATTGGGTTGTTTAGCCAATTTGGCAGCTCCAATTTTTTTCAAATCATTCATGGTCTTGGTGGACTGCTGACTTTCATCCAAGCTAATATAGTGTTTTACCTGAGGAAGAAGAGCTTTAAGCTCTTTTATTTTATCGTCGATAATTGAAGAATAAAAAATTGTTTTGGCGCCTGAGCGAGTGATCAAATTCACCAAATCTCTAACCGGTAATTGCCAATCCATTGGAACTATAACTTGATTGAGATTAACAACGCTAAAATAAGCTAAAGTCCAATGATAACAATTAGGCGAAAGCAAAGCAAATTTTTCACCATCTTTTTTGGTTAAATCTAAATCTAGCAAGTCAACTAAGCCGCTAGCCGCTTGACTAATTTCAATTTCGTATTCTCGGTAGGTGATTTTTTGGGGCTGATCTTCAATTTTGTCTTGATAAACGAAAGCGATATTGTTGGCGTATTTATGAGCACTTTTGGCAATCATGTCTTTCAAATCAGTAAATTTATCGACCTGATAATAGTCATAATGTGATTCGCCTCTTGACATATTGGCTTTCTAGCATAGAATGCGTTAAATTAACGTATTTTAGTATAATACTTTATTTGTATTAGAAAGTCAAGAGTGAAAAATTATCAAAATATGACTTTGGAGGTCAGGGGTGATTTTCAAGAATAATACTATTATGAACAAAAAAAACCAACAGACCAGATTTGTGGACAGCCCAAAATTTTATTCGACGAGAAAAAATGGTTGAAATATTATTGGCTAAAACAAACATCGGTAAAAATGATCTAGTGATTGACATTGGAGCTGGAGAAGGGATAATTAGCCTGCAACTAGCAAAAATTGCCAATAAAGTGATAGCAGTAGAAAAAGACATTGAGCTTGGTTTAAAGCTAAAAGATAAATTAAAAAATTATAATAATATAAAAGTTGTTCAAGCTGATTTTTTATCTTGGTCATTGCCTAAGGAGGACTATAAAATTTTTGCCAATATTCCTTTTAATATGACTGCTGATATAGTGAGAAAAATTACGCAAGGGAAAAATTCTCCAAGTCATGCTTACCTTTTTATGCAGAATAAAGCAGCCTTTCGTTTTCTTGGCGAGCCTAAAGAAACTCAAGTTTCAATTTTGCTCAAAAATCGTTTTGAGGGACGCACAGTGACATACATTGACAAAAAAGAATTTACTCCCATTCCCAAAATATCGATAGTTTTGGTAGAGCTAACCAAAAGAAGCATACCGCTAATTAATGATGATGAAGAAAAATTATTTCGTGATTTTGTGATAATAGTTATAATGCTTGGAAGCCAACAATGAATGAAGTTTTAAAACCAATTTTTAGTGCTGATCAAATAAGAACTTTACAACAAAAAACAAAAGTGATGAATTCTAGACCTTCGCAACTTAATATTAATCATTGGATTGCGCTTTTTGAAACTTTTAAAGAGTTGGTGCCGAAAAATAAGCAAACCCTAGTAATCGGAGCTGAAAGCAAGCTCATTAGTCAGCAAAGTAAAATGCAAAAACTATATCGGACGCGTTGAAAGCGTGTTTAACTTACTTTTGGGAATAAAAGTTGTTTTTTTGAGAAACGGTGATATTTTAATAAATTAATGATAATAGTTGGCTAAGGAAAAGCAAGAAAAAGTCATGATATAATCCATTCGAAAGCTAGTTCAAGAGAGGAATGTTAACAATGAAAATTCTTACCAGAAAAAAAGCAGAGGAATATCTTAGCTGGGCAGAGAAACAAAACCCCGGTCCTTGGATTGATCATTCTAAGGTTGTCGCCAATGCTTGCGAAAAAATTGCTCAAAATGTGAAAGGTATGAATGGTGACAAAGCCTACATTTTGGGTTTGTTGCACGATGTTGGCAGATACAAAGGCGTAACGTCAGTGAAACATATTTATGATGGTTATAAACTGATGATGTAAGAGGGCTATGATGAAATAGCTCAAATTTGCTTATCCCATTCTTTCCCTTTACATGATTTTACCACTTACGCAGGGGGTCAAAACGATTGCACAGAAACTGAAACAGCTGAAATGGTCGAAGCAATAAACGTTGCTAATTACACTGAGTACGATCGTCTTGTCCAACTTTGCGATTCCTTGGCTATGGTCGAAGGAATTTGTTTGATGGAAAAACGACTGATGGATGTTGCTATGAGGTATGGAATAAAACCATATTCTCAGGAGTACTGGAAAAAAATGTTTGAGATTAGAGATGAGTTTTCAAACAAAATTGGATATTCTATTTACAATCTTTTTCCAGAAGTTGCCGAAATGACTTTTAGATAAGGATGTGATTCATAAACCTTAAAAAGAGTTCGCAAGCTTATGCTAAAAAATTAGAAGGAGAATCAAAAAAATTTAGAATAGACAAGTTGTTGCAAAAAACAGGATTTGTTAAAAACAATGTAAACTCATTGAGCGAGTATCTGCTGGAAGCTACCAGCAAGTATAAACAAGACAAGAAAAAATTATGATAGAAAAAATCTATTTTATTACTACCAATCAGTATAAATTTGATCAATTCTTATTGGTGGCAAAAAAATACAAGTTGAATAATTACAAATTTGAACAATTAGCAGGGGAAATAATAGAAATTCAAGCAGAAGACAATGAGCAAGTAGCAAAATTTAGTAGTAAGTGGGCGAGTAAGAAATATAATTTACCAATCATTAAAGAAGATGTTGGTTTTTATATTGAAAGATTAAAAGGTTTTCCAGGTCCATATCTTTCACAAGTTGAAAATCAGCTTGAAACTAGCGGTTTTCTTCAATTGTTGAATAACAGTGAAAACCGAAATGCTTATTGGCAATATAGTATAGCAATTTGTTTTCCTAATCAAAAACCAGTAGTTTTTTCTACTATCCAAAAAGGAGAAATTGCCGCAGCTGCTAAAGGAAAATCTGGCTGGCACACCGATAAATTGTTTATTCAAGATGGACAGGAAAAAACTATCAGTGAATTACTAGATGCAAATAATTACCACCGAGATAATCGACATTATGAAAAATTACTTGAATATTTGAGGAATAAAACTAATTGCGCGCCTAGTCAATAAATTATCAAAAGTGTTTCGTTTTCTGGATTATTATGTCGCCAGAAAAATCAACTTACATAATCTTGTGTAAACTTTGCGGAAATATAATGGCAAACTTCTTTTAACTTGTTATGTGTCTGCCTAGTTAACTAAAAAGCGTAACTATTTTAACCAGACTGTTGACTTGAGTAATTTAAGTAAAAAGTCATTATTTCTTTGAGAAATAGAAAATAATGAGTTCGGTCTTGTTTAAATTGATAAGATAAGTCTTGAGCCAAATCTAGGATGCAAATTAACTCTTGATCGCAGTTTTTTTCAATCGATGGCAGATAGAGTTCGCCAGCAAGAAAAGAAAAGGTGGATATTGATATTTGATGACTAAAATAGTCCTGACAAATTAATATAAAAATAGATTGAAAATCGCTAGTGGAGGCTTCAGTCAGATTGACTAAATTGAAGTTTTTGAGGTAATAGATTAAATCAATCTTTTTTTTGGTTTGTTTGAACATAATATTATGTGAGAAGTAATAGTATTTCTGCTCCTCTATAGTCTTATTTGTCTGTTTGAATAAGATTTCTAAAACACTAATTATTGTACTACGGAAAATTAATCTCTAAATGAGGAGTTTTGGTAAATGCTAGTCAAATGATAGTATTTTCTTAATTATAATTTCATTTGCGACCAACAAAAATATTTGACAACTTTGATAAAAAACTACCCTAATAACAAACAAAAGAGGATTACCTCTTGACATATTTTAATTCTAGCATATAATTCACCTTATGACGGTATTTTTGTATAAAATTATACATGCATTAGAAAGCCAAAAGTGACAAATTATCAAAATGAAGCAGAAAAGTATTTGGCAAAAATAAAGGCAATGACTAATAAAAAAGTATTGGTTGAGTATGCGCAAGAGTTAATTGCTCAATTCCAGGGCTTTAATGGAACTATAGATAAAAAAAGAGTCTCTTTTGAAATAGCCAATAAAGATGATCTGAAAATTTTAAAAAAATTAATTAAATTTGCCTACAATATTAGGTATGCATGCGATAATGATGAGAAAATACTTAGTTTTAATGAAGTCGGTGATGAGCCAAATATAAAAACCATCGTAGCTAAATACCGACATAAGAACAAAGATATTATTTTAGCAACTTTTAGGTTGGTTAAGGAAGATATTGAAATATTTAAGTTTTTTACTTTTAATGATAATAAAAAAGAATGGCCATGTAAAACAAAAGGAATAGTGCCATATGAACTGGAAAGAATGGCTTTCCACCCAATATTTGACTTCAATAAAAATCGTGAGTTACAACTTTTTTTAGTCAAAGGGATGTTTAAAAAAGCTATGTCTTTGATCAATGAAAAAGAATATTGGCTTGTCGGCACCATGCGTCCAGGCGTAAAAGCATTTATCGATGAAGCTGGGGTAAAAAATCGGAAAATTGATTGGTTGAAATTTGCTGATAATGAGCATACTCGCTACGTCAGTCACAATTGGCCTAAGTACTTCGATCAGCAAATTAACGCCTATGAAATCATTAGCTAACTCGCAAATTTGGCAAAATATTATTGCTACTGACTGGAATCTTGACTGCATAATAAAAAAAATGCAAGATCCATTGACTTTTTATGAAAATCGACCAGTGATTGTGTCAGCGAAAGAATTAAAAGAAAAAAAATTACTTGATTTCAATGGTCATAAAATGGCAGTTAAACTTAATAATAAAGAAATTGTCATTAAAAAAAAACAAATAGCAAGTATTATTGACTCAACTCACGCCCAATTAAAAAAGAATCTCACTGAAGATCAAAATGATCCTGTTTGTCAGTATTTGCAAGCTGAGTGGCAAAGATATGATAACTTGAAGAATAAAAATGAGTTTGGTTTTTTTGTTTTCTATTTTGATAGAGTAGGTAATTTCGAAAGTGTGGTTCATTTTCCAGAGTTGCCAATTTTTAAATTAGCTTTAACTTGTAGCGGTAGTCAGCTATATCAAGATGATGAATATCAGATGAGCTGGTATCAAACACGTTCAATTCTCAATAATGCTCATGTATTGGTGGCTGGAGCTAGCGTAGCTTCTTTGGCGGCTTCGACATTGGTGCGAGATGGTAGAATTGGCTATCTTTCTATTGGTGATCCTAAGGGTCCTAATGCCACTAATTTTAACCGAACCGCGTATGATTGTCTAGATGTGGCCAATGGTGAATCAAAAGCGATTGCTTTTGCTCGGCAAATGCATCGTCAAGATCCAACTCAAATTATATATTTAGAAAAAAATGGTTTTAATGAAGAAAATGTAAATATTTTCTTGAGTGGGAGTGAGACAAGAAAAAAAATCGATGTTGTCTTGGAAGCGATAGATAATATTCAAGAAAAAATTAGGTTGTTAAAAATAGCACAAAGAAATCAAATTCCTTTAATTCAAATTGCGGATATCGGCTCAAAAGCAGCGCTATCTTTTAATGACTCCAAAAGTAAAAGCTTGGTTTTTGGATTAAACGACAATCGTTTAAAAAAAATACTTGAGAATGATTTTTTACTAGCGGCAGCATATTTTTTAGGTTTAGATAATGCGACTGATGGCGAACTAGGAAGATATTTACAGGGTAAAAAAAACACACCCTTCGGACAAGCTACACCACAGTTGGGGAGTACAGCGAGTGTGGCAGCAGGAATGTGCGCAGAACACGTAATTAGATATTTAATTAATACTAACAGTAATAAATGCTTTAATCATAGAAGAATTATTTTTGATAAAAAAAGAATTATTGCTTTGGTTCAAAATTATCCAAGCGTTAAAACATTGGTAATAGATTTATTTTTAACTTTAAAAAAAAGATTCCAATAATTGTGATATAATCAAACTATGTCCAGTTTTTTTATTTTTGTCTTAGTGGTTGTTTTTAACCTTTATATAGGATATAAAGTATGGCAAAGTGACAAAAAACAAGCAACTAACAGGTTGTTTTTTCTTTTAATAATTGAATTGAGCTTGTGGATGATTTTTAATTACTATTCCAAAGTGGCGGCAAGGGAAATAAATCAAGATGAGTTATTTTTGTTGACTGTAAGAATTGTGATGGCTATTACTGCATTAATTCCATATTCCTTGTATTTGTTCTCCCTTGTGTTTCCAAACAAAAAATTAAAGCTTTCGAAAAATAAAGTAATTTTTGGTCTATCGTGGGTTAGTTTTAATGTAATAATAAATTTAACTCCGATTGTTTTTAACGGAACTGAAATACAAAACAATGAGTTGATGCCGATTCCAAGTTGGGGCATGGCTTTAGTGATGCTAAATATGGGTTTCTTTATTTTGGCCGGTTATAATTTTTTTACAAAAGTAAAATTAGCTAAAGGTTTGGAAAAAATACGCTTGAGATATTTAAGTTTGGCTTTTGTATTAATGATGGTCATCATTTCTTTTTTTAATCTTTTTTTGGTAGTTTTTTTAAAAAATTCAGATTTTTTAAATTTTGGCATTGGAGCAATGAGTTTAGTGCTGGCTGGATTTATTGGCTATGCTTTGCTTAAAATTCGTTTTACTAGTATTGACTTTTTGATTGCGAAAGGGCTTTATTATACCACCTTGGCGATTTGGGTTTTTATCTTTGCGTTCGTGACCAATAGATATTTTTTTCTCAATGCTAGTGGCAACTCTTTTTTTAATCATTTTTCAATTAGCCGAATTGGAGCGCTGCTTAGTTTTATCGCTTGGCTCTATGTGTTTTTAAAAATTTATTTAGATTTCGAGCATTATTTGATTAAAAAAATAGTGAATCATGGTTTTGATTGGAAAAAAGAGAGTAAAAAACTTTTTTCTAATTTGTCTCAAGAATATAAATATGAAAATATTATCTTAGAGACAATTAAATTCTTTTTACTTTTAATAAAAAATCAAGGCGGAGGAGTGGTTGGAGATTTTTTTAATAATGGAAACTTTATGGTCAGAGGGACAAATGAGTTTAAGGATAAGCCAGAAAAAATATATCAAGCTTGTAAAGAAATATGGCAAGAACATAATGCTTTTTTTCCAATTATATTTGAAGAAATTCATTTTAGAAAAGAAAGCGGTTATAAGAATTTAGCTTGTTTAATGAAAAAAAATGGTTTGGGAGCAATTTTTCCCATTATGTTTTATACTGATTTGAGAGGCGTCCTAGTTTTAGGACATAAAAATAATGGAGATCCTTATTTTATCCAAGACGTTGACTTTGTGGAGAAAACATTAGCTCAGATTGCAATTATTTTAAATAAAGCCGTAATGTATCAAGCAACACAAGACTTTAATGAATATTTACAGAAAAAAATTGACAGAGCGACAGTGAAGTTAGTGAAAACCAATCAAAAATTAGTGTTGGCAGATAAAATGAAAGATGAATTTGTTTCTGTTGCCAGTCATGAACTGAGAACGCCAATGACGGCCATTAAAAATTATTTATGGCTGGTGAGAGCTAATAATGTGCCTGAAAAAATCAAACAGAATCAAAAATTTATTGAAATTGCTCTTAATTCAACTGATCGTTTAATTGAAATGGTCAATAATATGCTGACAATTTCCAGAATAGAAGGCAATCGCTATGCTTTTAATCATGAAATTATTGATTTAAATGTGGTGGCTGATAGCGTCTACCATGAACTGAAACCAATTGCAGATAATAAAAATATTAATTTTTCGGTGAAACAAAATGATGGTCCCGTGATTGTGAGTGCTGATAAAAATAAAATTATCGAAGTATTGCAAAATTTGGTCGGTAATGCTTTAAAATTTACAATTAAAGGTGGTGCAACTGTGTCAGTAGAGATTGAAAAAAATACAGGAATTATAAAAGTGGCTGATACTGGTCCAGGGATTGAAAAAGCTGATCATGCTAAGTTGTTTAAGAAATTTTGTCGACTAGAAAATTCTTATGTAAAAATAAAAGAGACTGGTACTGGCTTAGGTTTATATATCGCTAGACAAATTATGCGTAAACATGGTGGAGACATTACTTTCACTAGTCAAATAGGAGTGGGAAGTACTTTTGTAATGAGTTTGCCGTTGCATAAAGAGTGAGGCGAGAAAAATTTTGCTGTCAAGATAATTTGGGAGTGTATATTTAATGATAAATTTTTTTATAAATATAATGCTATAATACCTTTCTTATTATTTATGATAATAGCAGAAAGTTAAAAAATGAAAGAACTATTATTACCTTTTTTCGAACCATTAAAAAATTTGAATCCAATAGTTTATGTGATAGTCATCGCTTTTGTCCCGTTAATTGAATTGCGCGGTTCTATTCCAGTGGCTTTGCTAATATTAAAAATGTCGGTGGTGGAAACTTTTTTGTGGTCGGTTTTAGGTTCGATGATCCCAGCTTTTTTCGTAATTCCTTTATTTGCTTGGTTTTTAAATTGGTTAGAAAAAAAGCAATTATTTCCATGGCTAACAAATTTTTTGAATAAAAAATTTGTCGCTAAAGCAAAATTAGTTGATGAAAAAAATAAAACAGTAACTGACAGTAATAAGCCACTTTGGCAAAAAGAACTCTTAAAATTCTGGGCAATTGTAACTTTTGTGGCTATTCCTTTACCTGGAACTGGAGTGTGGACTGGCTCAGCAATTGCTTCAGTAATCAAAATGCCAATAAAAAAAGCTTTTGGAGCAGTGTTGCTGGGAGATATAATCGCCGGTGTGATTGTAACTGCTATTGCTTTAATATTTAAGAAAATTTAATTTGCCTGAGATAGGTTTTTGCTTGATCAGTAATAATTCTACCTTTAGGAGTTTTTTGTAAAAAACCGACTTGCAGCAAGTATGGCTCAATCACTTCTTCAATAGTGACTTCATCTTCACTGGTGGCAGCGGCTAAAGTAGAGAGTCCTACTGGTCCGCCAGCAAATTTATTTAAAATAGTGTCTAAAAAAAAGCGATCAGCTTGCGTTAGGCCTAAGCGATCTACCTCCAAAAGATCTAAAGCGGTGCTAGTGATTTTGGGATTGATTTGATAATCACATTTGACCTCAACATAATCTCTGACTCTTTTAAGCAGTTTTAATGCGATTCTAGGCGTGCCTCTACCCCTTTGAGCGATTAATAAAGCACTCTCGTCATCAATAGCTAAATTTAATTTCCGACTGGCGTTTTTGATAATAGTAACTAATTTGACTGCTTGATAATATTGCAAACGGTAAATTAAACCAAAACGATCTCTGAATGGACCAGTAAGAGCTCCAAATTTAGTGGTAGCACCAACCAAGGTAAAACTGGGGAGATCAATTCTCACTGTGCGAGCTGCTGGCCCTTTACCGATAACTAAATCTAAAACAAAATCTTCCATTGCAGGATAAAGCGTCTCCTCTACTACTTTCGGCAAACGATGAATTTCGTCGATGAAGAGGACGTCTTTAGGCTCTAAACTAGTAAGAATGGCCGCTAAATCACCAGCTTTAGTTAAGACTGTACCAGAAGTAATTTTAATATTAGCCTTCATTTCTTTGGCGATTAAGTGTGAAAGAGTAGTTTTGCCTAAACCTGGTGGGCCATAAAAAAGAGTGTGGTCCAAAGCTTCATTTCTTTTTTTGGCAGCATCAGTGCCAATTAATAAAGCTTCTTTAATGCTGTCCTGACCGTGAAAATCACTCCAGTCATCTGCTCTCAAAGAAGTCAGTAATTTTTCTTCATCGACATTATCTTGAACTATAAGTTGATTGACATTTTGGCGCATAAGTGATAGCTACTATAATGTAAAAAAGAATATTTGTCAATAGTTAATATTAATGCCAAATATGAGTTTTTTAATTCAGCTTTGGCCATAGAACTGAAATATCAGCTATATCATTGAGAATCATGGTTAAACGATCGACACCTAAGCCCATGCCGGCGAAAGTTTGCCCATTTTGTTGCATTTTGACTATAGCTTGTAAGAATTTTTCATCAATTGGCTGGACAATTTGATTGACTTGATGACGAAGTTGAAATTGCTTAGTAAAGGCTTGCCTAATAGCTTGAGCATCAAGCATTTCACTATTGCCATTACCAATTTCTAAATGATTGATATAAGCTTCGAATCTTTGGGCGCACCATGGTCTTTTTTGGCTGAGAGCACATAAAGGTGAAAGCTGGGCTGGAAAGTCAAGTAAGAAAAAAGGCTCAAGGGGGAAATCAACTTCAATTTCATTGAGCATAATTTGGTTGAAAAGTTGCTCCCAAGTGCTATTTTCAACTTGATAACCTAATTTTTGGGCAAAAGTGGCTAAAGCTGAATGATTTTGTAAATCTGCAAGAGAAGTTTGCCATTTGGCGAGCCAAAGATCTTCTAAGCTGAGTGTTTGCCAGTGAGACAAATTAAACTTTTTGGTTTGATAAGCAATGGTGGTTCGCTGATGTAATTTTTGACTTAAATAAACAATTAAGTCTTTTGTATCGGTCATAATCTGAGAATAATCGGTGTCAGGTCGATACCATTCCAACATTAAGAATTCTGGGTGATGGCTATTGCTTATGCCTTCTAAATTGCGAAAGCAATGACTGATAGTAAAACATTTTTGTGCCCCGTGAGCCAAATATTGTTTCATTGATTTTTCTGGAGAAATAGGCAAAAATAAGTTTTTAGGTCGTTTATTTACTTGCCACTGAGTAGCAAATGGATAAATAGTGGGTTCTAAAGGCACACTTTCCCACAAGAGCGGAACAGTGATTTCTTGAAAGTCTTGCTGAGCAAAAAATTCACGAATACCGATAATAATATTTTGACGAGCCAAATTGGCTGATAAAAAATCTAATGGCATATTTAAGTTAATTTAACAATAATTGTGTAAAGACTTTAAATCTCTTTTACGCAAGCGGAGTGATTTGGGTGTAACTTCTAGCAGTTCATCCTTCGCTAGATAAGAGAGAGACTGTTCTAAAGATAAAACTTTAGGTGGGGATAATCTGATGAGAACATCAGCATTAGAACGGACATTAGTTAGTTTTTTTCCTTTGCATAAATTCAAAGCGATATCTTCTTTTTTCGAGTTTTCACCGACAATCATGCCGGCATAAATTGGCGTCCCAGGAGTAACAAATGATAAACCCCGTTCTTGCAAGCGAGCTAAGTCATAAGCTAGGGCTGTGCCAGCTTGAGAAGCGATGAAAACGCCATTGCGCTGCCACTGCATTTCTTCTCCTACTTCACGATATTCAAGGAAAACAGAATTAACTATCCCCATACCTGAAGTAGCAGATTGAAAATCACTGCGAAAACCGATTAAGTTACGAGAGGAAATCTCGTATTCAAATCTGACGCCAAGTTTGAGATTCTTCATATTGCGGAAAATAGCTTTGCGATCACCCATGCTGGCGGTCACTACACCAACATAGTCTTCAGGAACTTCAATGGTTAATAATTCCCAAGGCTCGGTTTTTACTTCTCCCTCTTGTTTGTATATGACTTCTGGTCGACCGACACTAAATTCATAACCTTCTCGTCTCATATTTTCAATCAGAATAGCTAAGTGCAATTCACCCCGACCAGAGACCAAAAATGATTCACTGCTAGAACCAGGGGCGAGACGTAAACCCACATTTCTTTCTAATTCTTTATCAAGACGGGCTTTAAGCTGTCTAGAGGTATTAAAATCGCCTTCTTTGCCAACGAAGGGGGAAGTGGAAACTAAAAATTGAACTTGAATAGTGGGTTCGCTAATACTAATTTGAGGCAATGATTCGATTCTACTAGGATCACATAAAGTGTCTGATATTTTGGCTTGCGAGAAGCCAGCAATGGCCACAATATCGCCAGCATTAGCACTGTTAATTTCTTTTTTTCCTAAACCGTAAAATTCAAATAAATATTCAATTTTACTAGTTTCGATTTTTTTAGCTTCTTCTCCCCTAGCGAGCACTAATTGTTGATTTTTATGCAAGGTTCCACGATGAATTTTTCCAATCGCATAAGTCCCTTTGTAGTCGTCAAAATCAATATTGCTGACTTGTATTTGAGCAGGTCCATCATTACTAGGTGGTTGAGGAATATGATTAATGATGCCGTTAAAAATCGGTTTTAAGTCGGTGCCATCAGAAATTTTCATGCTACCGTCTGCCTGAGCTTCAATTTGGGTGCCAGCTATGCCATCACGACCAATGGCGTAAAAAATGGGAAATTCCAACTGTGATTCATCGATGGCCAAATCAAGAAATAAGTCATTGATTTCATTAATGACTTCCCCCGCTCTTTGATCTTTGCGGTCAACTTTATTAATCACCACAATCGGCTTGAGTCCGAGTTTGAGGGCTAATGATAATACAAAACGAGTTTGAGAAAGAACTCCTTCGCTCGCATCCACCAAAAGAATACAGCCTTCGGCCATATTTAGAACTCTTTCCACTTCGCCAGAAAAATCAGCATGACCAGGAGTATCAATGATATTGATTTTATAATCTTGCCAGTGCACGGCAGTGTTTTTAGCTAAAATAGTTACTCCCCGCTCACGCTCAATATCATCATTATCCATCAGGGTTGTTTGTTGCATTTCTGCTTGATGCTGAGCAAAAGTTTTTGCTTGTTTTAATAAACCGTCGACTAAAGTAGTTTTCCCGTGATCAACATGGGCGATAATAGCGATGTTTCTGATTTTATTTGCGGTGATCATAATTAGTATTCCTAAACAAAGAAAGCAAGTTGTAAAACAACTCACTTTCTAAATTATTTTTTATTAATAAACTACTTATTTGGCGGTGCTCAATTTGTCGTGCATGCGCTCAATGATGTCTGGTGAGATGTTTTTCATTTTCTTTAGACCTCTTAAGCGACGACGAAGACGACGATTATCATTACGATTATTTTTTTTGATTTGAGAAGGCTTGAGATGATATTGACGATCTTTCACGATTTGCTGAATATCAATGGCAACGCTAATTTTTTTAAAACGTTTAATTAAATCATTGGCTGATTCATTGCCTCGATTTTTTACTACTATAGTCATAGATTATCACCTCCCCTCATCAAATGGATGATAGATTATAATTAAATAAGATGGGTTATTATACCATAAAAGTGGTAAAAATGTTTATTTCTTTTTGGAGACATTAATTCGTTTTTGTAAGCCAGCGATGGCTTTATCTTTGATATGGTCGACAGTGAGTTGATAATGCTGAAAAAGCTCTGATTGACTACCAGATTGACCAAAAAGGTCATTGACGGCTACCATTTCAATATTTTTGGGGTCGTTTTCTGACAAAACACCAGCAACTAGGCCACCTAAGCCACCAATTTTTTGATGTTCTTCAAGAGTAACAAAAACCAAGGTATTTTTGGCCGCTTCAATCAAAGTAGCAGAATCAAAAGGCTTAAGCGTATGATAATTAATCACCCCAACTTCAAGATCTAATTCCTGCTTTAATTCTTCAGCGGCTTGTAAAGCTAAATCAACCATGAGACCACAAGCAATCATGGTAATATCTTGTGGTTTTTTAATGACTCTAGCTTGACCAAAGTGATAATGGCTTTGGTGTTGATCGATGAGCTTGGTATCAGCTCTGCTCAGCCTTAGATAAGCTGGACCTGATTGTAAAACAAGTTCTTGAGTCAAGGTTGTTGTTTCTTGATGGTCGCAAGGAACGAAAACCTTCATATTAGGTAAAACCGTCATTAAAGCCAAGTCTTCTAGAGCTTGATGAGTGCCACCGTCGGGACCAGTAGATAAACCGGCGTGACTACCAACAATTTTCACATTAAGATTTTGTTCACAAACACTAGTGCGAATTTGTTCCCAGTTTCTACCTGGATTAAATGAGGCAAAACTAGTAACAATTACGGTTTTGCCAAGCATGGCTAAACCGGCAGCTACACCAATCATATTTTGCTCGCTGACACCAACCTCTAAATATTGCTGCGGAAAAGCTTGCTTAAGCTCTTCGAGCTTGAGCGAGCTAGATAAATCAGCCGATAAAACATAAAGATCTGGATGTTCTTGGGCCAGAGACAAAAGAGCGGTGGCAAAACTATCTCTCATTGATTGCATCATGAACCCTCCAATTCTGTCAAAGCTTGTTGATATTGTTGGTTGTCGGGAATCTTTGAATGCCAATAATGATCATTTTCCATGAAACTAATGCCTTTGGCTGGAGTAGTTTGGCATAATAAAACTTTTGGATGTTCGACTGAGACTAAAGACTGCCAAACTTCGTCAATATTGGCAAAATCGTGACCATCGACGACTCCAACCGCGAAATTAAAAGCTAATAATTTATCTTTAAGATCGGCAATGCTCATAACTTGACTAACTCTGCCGCTAGCTTGAATACCATTGCAGTCAATAATAATGGTAAGATTTTTTAAGTGATAATGAGTGACAAATAAATATGCTTCCCAAACTTGTCCCTCTTGTTGCTCGCCATCACTACTTACGACAAATACTTGATTTTTCTTGCCAGCTTGTTGTAAACCATAAGCTAGACCAGCGGCCATGGAAATTCCTTGGCCGAGTGGGCCAGAGGTATTTTCAATCCCTAGATCGGGATTTCTTTTGGGATGACCTTGCAAAGGAGAATTTAACTGACGCAAGGTTGATAAAAGTTGGGGGTCGAAGTAATTAAAACGGGCTAAAGTGGCATACCAAACAGGGCAAATGTGACCAGCAGATAATAAAAAATAGTCGCGATCTGACCACTGTGGTTCTTGAGGACGGTGATTAAGTACTTGATGATAAAAATAAGCAAAAACGTCGGCCATACC
>CAZMIQ010000010.1:0-254 GCA_964566525.1 uncultured Pseudomonadales bacterium
AACAGTACAAAAATGTGCAAGTGATTACTTCAGATAAAAATTTAGGCTTTACTGGTGGTAATAATCTTGGATTTAGCATGGCGAGTAGAGATTTCAACCCTGATTATTTTTTATTATTAAATTCTGATACTTTAGTTAAACCAGATTTTTTGGTAAAAATTCATCAAAAAATTAAAAATGAACCTCAGTGTGGGATAATGGTGCCTAAAATTTATTTTGCGTCAGATTGTGAGTTTTATCATGATGATTATAAA
>CAZMIQ010000010.1:264-18743 GCA_964566525.1 uncultured Pseudomonadales bacterium
GTTATTTGGATGGCTGGTGGGATGATTGATTGGGATAATTTATTGACTTTTCATGCGGGCGTAGATGAGGTAGATCGGGGACAATATGCTGATTTTGTTGATTTTGATTTTGCTTCTGGTTGTTGCTGTTTAATTCGAAGAGAAGCATTGGCAGTAAGTGGTGTTTTCAATGATCAGTATTTTTTGTACTATGAAGATGCCGATTTAAGTATGAGAGTTAAAAAATCAGGTTTTACAATTATGAGAGATGATGAAGCGATAATATGGCATAAAAATGGTGGTTCAACTCAAGGTTCGGGTAGTGATTTGCAAAATTTTTATTTAAATCGAAATCGTTTGTTTTTTTTCTTTAAATATGGAAAATTGAGAGTAAAGCTGAGGACAATAAAATTAGCTTGGAATTTTTATTTTAAAGGAAATAAAGTTGAAAAAATGGCTGCTAAAAATTTCTTTTTGAGGCGATTTGGAAAACAAATTGCGATATAAGGCTAAAAAATACTTATTAGGTTGTTTTTTTGTTTTTTAAACTGTAACCTTTTTGTCATGTTTTGATATATTATATTATATAAAAGTGTAGTATAATATATCATATGAGTTCATGGGAAAATACTGGGCGATTGGTGATAGCTAAGTTTTTGGCTTATTTTTGGTGGTGTAAAAGAAAATATCGTATTGAAGCGAAAAAAACAAAAAATAAAATTAAAAAAGCAGTTAAAATGGTAGTTTTTGATGCTGAGAATATTAAGAGTAGTCCTCAAACTAGAGAAGCATATAAACAAATTAATTTAGGTGAAAAGCTTTTTTTAGGTGAGATAAAAGTAAAAAATAATAAATCTAGACCTTGGAAAGTGAAAAAGAATTTTTGGCGAACAAAAAAAAGGAGTTTGTTATCTTGGTGGCATAAATTAAAAAGAAAAAAAACTAGGTTAAAAAAAGCTAATCAGCAAAAAATTGATAAATATTTAAGAAAAAGACGTAAGATTGTTTTAAAAAGAGCACAATCTAAGGCGGTGCAAGTTTTTTGGGGAGTTTTTTCATTTTTGATAACTTCTTCAATTTTGTATGGATCTTGGTGGGCGGTGGAAAATATTTTTTCACAATTACCCGACATTGAGGTTTTGATTTCGGGCAAGCAAAATATGACGACAAAAATTTTAGATCGAAATAATCATTTATTATTTGAGATTTATGAAGATGAAAATCGGACACCAATTGCTTTGTCAAAAGTTTCTCCTGATTTAATTAAGGCGACTATAGCGATTGAAGATAGAACTTTTTATGAGCATCGGGGTTTTGATATGAAAGCTATGGTGAGAGCTTTCAGAGCCAACCAAGAAAGTGGCACAATTAGTCAGGGAGCTTCGACGATTACTCAGCAATTAGTAAAATTAAGACTGTTAACTAGAGAAAAAACTTTAATTAGAAAAATTAAGGAATTGATTTTAGCGATTCTAGTAGAAGGAAATTTTAGTAAAGATGAAATTTTAGAAATGTATTTAAATGAAGTAAATTATGGGGGGCCGATTTATGGTGTTGAGCAGGCGTCCATTACTTTTTTTGGTAAAAATGCTAAAAATTTAACTTTAGCTGAGAGTGCTTTTTTGGCAGGTTTGCCTCAGGCTCCAAGTAGATACTCGCCTTTTGCTAATGATTTGGAAGGTTCATATTTGCGTCGAAATGAAGTTTTGCGTCGAATGAGAGAAGATGGTTATATCACGGCAGAACAGGAGCAAGCAGCGGCAAATGAAGAGTTAGTGTTTAACAATAG
Source organism: uncultured Pseudomonadales bacterium (assembly GCA_964566525.1). GTDB lineage: Bacteria > Patescibacteriota > Microgenomatia > UBA1400 > PJMF01 > CAZMIQ01. Next base: position 2,033 of record CAZMIQ010000010.1, read on the forward strand.
TAAAATAAAAATTGAGGCGCCTCATTTTGTGATGTATGTGAGACAATTATTGGCTGCTAAGTATGGTGAAGAAATGGTTAATACTGGCGGCATGGTGGTAAGGACGACTTTGGATTTAAATATGCAAAATACTGTCCAGCAAATTGTAACTGACGAAGTTAATAGTTTGGTGAGACTGCGAGTGTCTAATGGGGCAGCATTAGTGATGAAGCCAAAAACTGGTGAAATTTTAGCAATGGTTGGGAGTAAAGATTATTTTAATTTTGAAAATGATGGACAAGTAAATGTAACTTTGAGATTGAGACAACCTGGGTCATCAATAAAGCCGTTAACTTATGCGACGGCATTAGAATATTATGGCATGACTCCAGCCACTTTAATTTTGGATCAGCCGATTACTTATCGTTTTAGAGGTGGTCCAGATTATAGTCCGAGAAATTATGACGGTAAATTCAGAGGTAATGTGACTTTAAGAGAAAGCTTGGGTAGTTCATATAATATTCCGGCAGTAAAAGTGTTAGATCACATTGGTGTACAATCATTAATCGATCAAGCAGAAAAAATGGGCATTACGACTTGGGGTGATAGAAATAGATTTGGTTTGTCTTTAACCTTGGGAGGGGGTGAGGTAAGAATGATTGATTTAGCGCAAGCATATGCTACTTTTGCTAATGGGGGTTTGACAGTGGAAGAGGATCCGTTTTTGGAAATATTTGATTATAAAGGCAAGACGATTTATCAGAATGAGTGTGCATTATTTGATAAGTGTCAAGCAGTAAGAACGCTTTCAGTGGAGACATCTTATTTAATTACCGATATATTAACTGATAATGGTGCAAGAATACCAGCTTTTGGACCTAATAGTGTCTTAGTAATTCCTGGACAGCAAGTGGCTGTAAAAACTGGGACAACGAATAGCTTGCGTGATAATTGGACTTTTGGCTATACTAAGGATTTAGTTGTTAGTACTTGGGTAGGCAATAATGACAATCGACCAATGAGCTATATCGCTTCTGGTGTAACTGGAGCTTCGCCGATGTGGCAAAAAATTATGATTTCACAGTTAGATCCGCAGAATCCAAATCAGTTTGTTCAACCAGAAGGAGTAGTACGAACAATGTATTGTGGTAAAGAAGAAATTTTCAGAGAAGGAGCGATTCCACCTCAGCTTTGCAGACAGCCACAAACTGAAGATAAGCCGGAAGATCAGCCATAAAAACGGGATAAGCTAAGCCATGAGTTTGAGCTTGTTTTTTAATTTCAGGTAAGTGAGAGGTGTCAATTTTCCCTAGATAGAGGTCTGAATATGAATTTTTTTGATTAGATAACCAGTCGATTACTTGAATTAAACCTTCTAAATAAACTATGTCTTTAGTAAAACCACCTGGTTGACTAGTGTCGGTCAAACCTCTTTTAATTCTAGTGGTAAAATTCCAAGCTTGAGAGAAAGAAGTATGAGGGAAGGACATTCTCCAAGAAAAAATTTGACTAAAATTTTGGGTTTGGGCTAGACAAACACCAAGATATTGATGGCAAAGACCACTAAAATTAGGTTGTGATTTATAATAATTGCTATTGAGAATAGCTAACCCCTCTTCAGTTCTCAAATACTGACTAGTTTTAGGTTTGGGAAAATTTTGTAATTTTTGATTATGTGACCTCAAGTAGTGAGTTTGGACTTCATGAGCAAGGAGTGAATTTAATTTTCTGGGAGTTAGTTGGGCTCTTTCATTGATAATCAAATGCCCCTTTCTGATTGAGGCTCTAGTAAGGTGGTGTTTTTGAAAGAGGATAGGAATAGGTGGTATATTTAATTGCTGGAATAATTGACGACAATGTTGAATAATTTGAGTTTTGGTCAAAAAAACAGTATGATTAGGTAATGATGGTTGATATGGATTTTTTTTGAGGTAGTTTTCAGCTATTTTTTGGAAGTGAACTTGAGGTAAACCATATAGCGTTAATTGTCGATGAGTAAAGTTACGATTGTAAGTAAATTGAGGATTATAGTTGAGATTTTGACAAAATTTTTGTTTCTCAGTTTGGAGATTGAGTGGATTAAGATCAGAGACGAGAGACATTAAAGAATTTCCTCCAAATCTTGAGAAGATTGTTGATAAGATAAGAGATAACTATCGCGTCTCATTTGTTTATTTTCACCCACTTTTTTACCTTCGCCTTTAATGATTCTTTCGAATGGTTCACAAGCTGGGCAGCCACCATGGGGACATTTAAAGCTTTTTAATTTTCGTGCAGTATTGAGGCGTAAGCCAATATCTAAAATTTCTTTGGTAGCAGTATTTAGGTCTGGGAGTGTTTTAGGAGTTAAATGTTGGTGCAAAGCTAGATACCAATAACTAGCTTTGGCAACTTGGTATTTTTGGCAGTGAGTGGCAAGTAATAAATAAATTGGTAATTGAAGCGAACTGTCTTTTTCTGGTTTTTTGCTGGTTTTAAAATCAATAATATGCACGCTTTTTTCTTGAGAATTGTATTGTAGCCAATCTAGTTTACCACAGAGAATAATATTATCTTTTTCGCTAAGGTAAAAATGAGGTAAATCACCTTTGATTTTCACAGCTAAATCTGCTAATGGACCGGGATTATCCATGACTCGATTAAGCATAGCAATTCCTCTGTCTTTATATTCTTTTTCGAGACTATCGCTATTGAAGCCTCCTTTTTCACCAGTGACTGTTTGCCAGATTTTTTCGAAAGAAATAATTAAACTTTCGCGAAAACGAAGGGCAGTGGGTAAAGTTGAGAGATTTTCTAAAACTTCGTGGACGCAGACACCCAATGAAAGAGCGGGAGAAACAATTTGAAGTTTGTGATTAGTCAGGGGATCTTTATAGATATTTTTAAGGTAATAACTAGCTGGGCAAGCTAAATAATCACTAATACTACTATGTGAAATCCAAGTGGCGCTATACTTATCCATAAAAAAGTGTCTTTATTAATAATTACTAAAAGAGGTCAAATTTTGGAAAAATTTGACCTCTTGATTATAACACAGAAATAGTTAACTTCGTTCACATTTAAAGCGGAGAGTATTTGACCATTTTTGAAATTCTCCTTGTCCGATTTTGATAGCAAAGCGAACAAAGTACTCTTGGTGATTGTCTAATTTGAGGTCAAAAACTACTCTATCAGTTTGTTGATATTTGTGATCGAAAACATCATTAGCATTGTGACTTTTACCTACTTGAACCCAATATTCGCTAGCATTTTCATTGTTTTTATCAAATTTTGGTAAAACAATTTTAGCGCTTTGCCATTTGCCATCTTCAAATTGACCGCATGTCTCTAAGTAGGGAGTGTTTGGTTTATAGCGATCGTCTATGATATAAGTAGTTTTCGTAATAGTGGTAGTGCCGGTAGTTGATTGAGTGTTATTGGTGGTAGAAGTGCTAACGGTAGTGACTGGTTTGGGAGTAGGAGTAGGGGTGGATTTGGGCGTGGAGTTAGTTGATGGTTTTGGTGTAGGAGAATTAGTGACAATAATGGCTTTATTATTCTCGTTGGTAGTAGTAGGAACAATATTGCGATTAATACTAGTAGGTTGTGGACTAGCCTCACTAATAAAAGTAGCAGGTGAAGCTGGTTTTTCAATATCCTCAGCAGCATTAGCTGTAGCTCGAATTGCAGGATCTTCAGGATTAATGGCAATTTGGTCTTGAGGTTGTATAGGTGTTTCTCTTACAATATTGCCGGTAGTCGATGGTTGATTGTCAGTGGTGGTATTTGAGCCTGAAATATCAAGCTGGGCTGTAAGACTTTGTTCTTTGTCGGTGATTTGCATTTTATAAAAAATCAAACCTCCAATAAAGACAAATGAGGCTAAAATAGCCATAGGTACAAAACGAAAGTTTCTTTTCGGTGGAAGATCAAATGAGGGCTGAACAACTTCTTGCTCATGAGGAATGAAGTTGGTCTGATTTTCTTGATTATTAAATTGTATATTAGTCATAAATATTAGCTTTGAGTTAATAATAAATAAACTCTCTTATTATATCATAAAGTATCAAAAATATCAAGATAAAATTAGTTATTGCGATACTTGGTCATTAAAGATGCAAAAAAATTTTTTAAAAACGGTGTATAATCGGCTAATGAAAAAAATTTTGGTGGTAATAATAATGGTTTTGGCTTGTTTTTTTGGCCTAATAGGTCTTTTTGCTTTATTATTCAAGATTTTTTTTAGTCAACCATTAGTGATTGTTGGTAATAATGAAAACAATAAGGTAGCAGTTGAAGAAAATAATACGGTGTTAGAAGAGGAAAAAAAATGGCAGAGAGTGAATGTGATTATTTTAGGTCATGGTGGTGGAGTTCACGCTGGTGGAGGTTTAGCTGATACTTTAATTTTAATGCAAATATTTCCTGAAAAAGAAAAAATTAATTTAATTTCTTTGCCGAGAGACTTATGGATTAAAATGCCATTTTCGGCTCAAAAAGACAAGGAGACAGATTTTTATAGTAAAATTAATGCAACTTTAGCAATTGGTAATAGTGGTCAGCAATATCAATGGCGAGATGAAAAATATAAAGGTAAAAATGGTGGTGGTGAATTAGCTAAAAAAGTGGTAAGTGAAATAGTTGGTCAAGAAATTGATTTTTATGCGGCAGTTGATTTTGCTGGTTTTATTAAAGTAGTGGAGATAATTGGGGGAAAAAGTGGTTTAAAAGTAGCAGTCCCCTACTCTTTTGTGGATGAATATTATCCGATTGAAGGTGAGGAAAATAATCCATGTGATTATACTGAAGAAGAAATTGCCACAATGACTAGTGAGTTGAGTGGTTTTGAATTAGAAAAAAAGTTTGATTGTCGATATGAAAAAATTGAGTTTAAAAAAGGCGAGAGTTATTTGCAGGCTGAAGAGTTATTAAAATTTGTGAGATCTAGGCATTCTGGCGTTAATGGTGGAGATTTTGGCCGAAGCTTGAGGCAACAAGCAGTGATTCAGGCAATAAAAGATAAATTGTTTTCGGTTACAATTTTACCTAAATTGCCAGAAATTATGAGCAAAAGTTTTCAATTAGTAAAGACTGATTTAGATTTAGAAATGGTAAAAAAAGCAATTTTTGATTGGGGCGAGGTTAAAGATTTTCAGATGGAAACAATGGTAATTGATAATAAAAATTATTTAAAAGATTCAAGAAGTTATAATGGACAATATATTTTGATTCCTAAATTAGGGATTGACAATTATGATGAAATTAAAGAAATGGTGGCAAGCCAGTCAGCGATTTTGATGGAATAAAATTAATAAATTAGTTATTTTTAACATTGATTTAACATTAAGGAGTTATAATATAAAAATGAGAATAATGATTGTGGAAGACAAAATTGCATTAAATAATTCTTTGAAAATAATTTTACAAAAACAAGGCTATGCAGTTGACCAGGCTTTTGATGGTGAAGAAGCTTTAAATATGATTGATAATCAATATTATGATGGAATTATTTTGGATTTAACTTTGCCTAAAATTGATGGTTTGGAAGTATTGGAAAAATTAAGAGCTCAAAAAAATAATACTAGTATTCTAGTGTTGACGGCGCGCAATGAAACTAAAGAAGTGGTCAAAGGTCTTAAGCAAGGAGCGGATGATTATTTGAGTAAACCATTCGAAGTTGAAGAATTGTTAGCCAGACTTGAAGGTTTGATAAAGAGAACACATCAAATGAAAACTAAAGTATTTGTTTTAGATAATTTATCTTTAGATTTAGAGCAAAAATTAGTTAAGCGAGATAATAAAATGATTAGTTTGACCGCAACTGAATACCAAATATTGTATTATTTATTTTTAAATCAAGGAAAAGTAGTTTCTAAGCAGCAATTATTAACTCATGTTTGGCAAAATGAAATTGACGTATTTGAAAGAATTGTGGATACATATATTTGTTTTTTGCGAAAGAAAATTGATAAAAATTTTATTGATCAACCAAAACTTATTCAGACGGTTAAAGGTTTGGGTTATAAATTAGATATAGTTAAATGATTAAAAAAAAGCTACTAAATGCTCATTATCAAAAACTACAATTTAAATTATTAATTATTACTTCGATGGTGATTCTGGTGGTAATCTTAATTTATACTAGTTTGATTTTAACTTCACAGAAATTTGCCAGAAGGAGGTTTGAGCGTAATTTAGATTTTGCTTCTGGGTCGCAATTATCGCCCCCTCCACCCCCTTTAGTAAATGAGGCATTAATTAAAGATAATTTTCGGCAATTTGAGCGTTATGTGCAGAGAAATTTGTGGATTTTTAGTAGTTTTATTTGGTTATTAGGCAGTTTAATTGCTAATATTTTTATTAAAAAAATGCTCTGGCCTTTACAGGAAAAATCTATCGAACAAGAAAATTTTATTAGTAATGCGTCACATGAGCTAAAAACGCCGATTACGACGATAAAAACTGAATTAGAGCTTTTTTCAACAGAAAAATTATCGAAAAATTCATCAAAAAGTTTGGCAGTGATTAGACAAGAAATATTAATTTTGCAAAATTTGGTAGCTAAATTATTACAATTTGATCAGATAAAAGTAAAAAATAGTCAGGTTTTTTTTGATTTAAAAAAACTTATTGAGCAAGAAGTTAAAAGATTTGATGCTCAATTAAAAGTAAAAAAGCTTAGAATAAAATATATTGCTCCTAAAGTAGTCAAATTAAAGAGTGATGAGGACAAAATTAAACAAATAATCACAATTTTGATTGATAATGCGGTTAAATATAGTTATTCGGAGAAAATGATTGAAATATATTTGAAGAAAAATAAAGACAAATTGATAATTGATTTTATGAATGAAGGTTGTCATATACCAAATGAAGCTAAAGAAAAAGTATTTGATCGTTTCTATCGAGTAACTGCGCGAGAGGTGCAAAAAGAAACTGGCAGCGGTTTAGGTTTATATATTGCTAAGCAATTAGCAAAGCAGATAAATGGAGAATTGATTTTAAAAAAAAGTGATGATCATCAAATAATCTTTAGTTTAATTTTGTCTGTGTGAATTGATGGTTTTTAACATTCTTTTAACTTAGATTGGTTAGAATATACTTATATGAAATTATTTAAGTTTAAAAATATAATAAGCTGGAAGTTGGTGTTAGTGACGGGAGTAAGTTTAATATTAATCTTGCTTGGTTTTTTTTATTTTAAAAATAAAAAAAATAATGATGTTGAGCAAACACAAACGTTGACTGACGTAGTTAAAAAACAAGATTTGACTCAAACTGTACAAATAAGTGGGTCAGTTTTGAGCGCTAATTATATTGAAATAAAAACGCAAGCAATTGGGACAGTAGCTGAAATTTTTGTTAAAGATGGCGAGATGGTTAAAGAGGGAGACAAATTATTTGAATTAGAATTATCAACCAATGGTAAAGAATTGTATCAATCAGCATATTCAAGTTATTTGGCGGCAAAAAATAACTTGGCGAGCGCGCAAAATAAATTGAATAGCTTGCAAGTTGCTCTTTTTGAAAAAAATAAATATTTTATAGAACATGCGGTAGCAGAGAATTTAGTTGAGGATGATCCAGATTATATTATGCAGAAAGCTGCTTGGTTGGCAGCTGAAAATGATTATAAAAATCAATCAACAAGTATTTCTCAAGTTCAAGCGCAAGTTAATTCGGCTTGGCAAACATATTTGAATACTAGTGCCGTGATTACGGCGCCGGCAACTGGTAAAATCGAAAATATTACGGCGGTAATTGGGAGAACTTTTGGTGATGCTAATAATAATAGTAGTAGTGGCAATAGTTTGTCAGACAGATTGGGAACAATTAAAATAAGTGAAAAGATTTTAGTTAATTTTAATGTGTCTACAATTGACATTGAGAAAGTGATGCTCGGTCAAAAGGTAGTGATTATTTATAATGATATGACTTTGGAAGGTAAAGTGGTAAGCATCGATCGCTTTGGCGATGAAGATGATACTACTACTTATCCAGTAATTGCTGAATTTTCAGCTCAAGAAGGAGTGAATCTCTGGCCCAATCTAACAGTTGAAGGTGAAATATTGATTAGTGAAATTAAAGAAGCTTTGGTAGTGCCAACTTTGGCAATTGAAAAAAAAGGTAATAAAGAAATTGTCAATGTGCGTGATAGTTCTAATCAAGTAAGTAGTAAAGAAATAACGACTGGCATTGTTGCCGGTAATTTAACTCAAGTTTTATCAGGAGTGAGTGAGGGTGAAATAGTGGTTTTTACTTTGCCTGAATACAGTGTCAATCAAAATAATAATATGAGAATGATGATGGGGGGAGGAGAAATGGGCGGTGGTGGAGGAATGCCTCCAGATCAAAGGAGTAGATAGAGAGGTAATTAAATGCCAACTAATGTAATCGAGGTTAATGATTTAGTTAAAACATATTATGGGCAGGCTGGTGAAACTAAAGTTTTAAAGGGTGTGAGTTTTAAAATTGAGCGAGGCGAGTTTGTCTCAATTATGGGTCCGTCTGGTTCAGGCAAAAGTACTTTGATGCATATTTTAGGGGCTTTGGATGTACCGAGTGATGGAGAATATTTATTGGATGGGATTAATGTAAAAGATTTGAAAGAGGATGATTTGGCTGAAATTAGGGGTAAAAGAATTGGCTTTGTCTTTCAGGCTTTTAATTTATTGCCTAAAAAGACAGTTTTCGATAATATTATGATTCCGGCTGTTTATGCGAGAGTGATAAAAAAAGATAGGGAAAAGAAAGCTAGTGACTTAATAAAATTAGTGGCTTTAGAAAATCGTTTGCATCATTTGGCTAATCAGCTTTCTGGAGGACAGCAGCAAAGAGTGGCGATTGCTCGTAGTCTAATGATGGATCCGGCGATAATTTTAGCGGATGAGCCAACTGGTAATTTACCTACTGATCAAACCGATGAGATATTAAAGTTTTTTACCAAATTAAATCGAGAACAAGGAAAAACAATTGTGATTATCACTCATGAGCCGCAAGTAGCAGCTTATTCTGATCGGACAATTCTTTTAAAAGATGGTCTAATAGTTGAAGATAAAAAAAGTAGAAAAAAATAATATGCTAATTTCAGAAATTGCAAGAGAAAGTTTGGTGAGCCTTTGGCAGAATAAAGGTAGAACTTTTCTTTCGGTTTTAGGTATTTTGATAGGAATAGCAAGCGTGATAACTATGGTGGCTATTGGCAATGGCAGCCAAGCTCAAATAGCTGAACAAATTCAAGCATTAGGGGCTAATTTGATTACTATTTCTCCTAAAGGAAGTGGTAAATTAAAACCGAGTGATGTAAAAATAATGCAAGCGAGTAATTATCAAGATTTAATGACTTACATTGCACCAGAGCAAAATTCAAGACAAACAGTGGTTTATCAAGATAATAGTGAAAGTATAACGGTTTATGGTGTAACGATAGATTATTTGAATATATATGATAGAAGTGTAATGTTGGGTAATTTTTTTGTTCAAGAAGAAGTTGAGAGTAAATCAAGAGTAGCGATTATTGGGTTGGAAACAGCTGAAACTTTTTTTGGTAATAGCGAAAGCGCATTGTATAAAAAAATAACAATTAATAATTTGAGTTATGAGATAATTGGAGTGCTGAAAAGCATAGGTTCTAACCGTGACAATTTAGTAGTGGTGCCATTAACTACGATGCAGACACAAATTAGTAATAGTCAAGAGTATAGTAGTATCGTGGTTAAGTTGGCAAATGTTGGCCAATTAGAATTGGTTAAATCGATTATAGGTTATACTTTGCTTGATGCTCATAATATTGAAACAGTAGCAGAAGCTGATTTTAATTTGTTTTCATCAACAGATTTGTTGGAAACACTTAGCGGAATAACTCAAACTTTTACTTTACTATTAGCTAGTATTGCTGGCATTTCTTTATTGGTGGGTGGAATTGGAATTATGAATGTGATGTTGATGAGTGTTTTAGAAAGAACCAGAGAAATTGGTTTGCGTAAGGCCTTAGGAGCAAAAAAAGTTTATATTATCGTGCAATTTATAATTGAAGCTTTATTGATTACTTTAATTGGTGGCGCGATTGGCGTTATTTTAGGTTTTGGAGTTTGTCAAGTTATTAGTTATTTTTTCGAATTAAAGGTAATCATTTCTAGTAGTAGTGTAATGTTGGCTTTAGGTATTTCTATGGCAATTGGTTTAATTTTTGGTATTTATCCAGCGAATAAAGCTGCTAAAATGACGCCAATTGAAGCATTAAGGCACGATTGAGAGAGTAATATAAAAAAAGACCAATGCTATTTCAGCATTGGTCTAAAAGTAATTGTTAGGCAATTACTGGCAACAAAATCATTTATTGATTGGTTTTGAATTTGGAAGTTTGCATAAGGAGTTCTTCGCCGATGTTTTTAATATCGGCGGCTTGTTGATTGACGCTATTGCTGGCAGATATGGTGTCATTTGATTGTTCATTGATTTGATGAATAAGGTGGGAAATATCGGTGGTCGCTTGAGCAATTTGATCCATGGCTGAGGCCATTTCCTCGCTAGAGGCAGCTTGTTCTTGTGTAGTAGAGGCGATATGATTGATATTGTCAACTAATTGATTGATAGTTGTTACTGCTAACTGTAAATCTCGACCTCCTTTTTGAGCTTCTTGAATGGTTTTGGTAAGAATTTGATTGGTTTGTTGAGTGGTGTCGATGGTAGAGCGAGTATTTTGCTCAAGAGTACTTATCAGTTTGGAGATTTTTTGAGCTCCCTGGTTGGATTCTTCAGCTAGTTTTCTTACTTCATCAGCAACTACAGCAAAGCCTCTGCCAGCATCCCCTGCTCTTGCGGCTTCAATAGCGGCATTAAGAGCAAGTAAATTGGTTTGTTCAGCAATACCTTTAATAATATCAACAAATTCAGCGATACTTTTAACACTTTGACCTAGTTGATTCATATTGTTGATATTGCTTTGTGATTGAGTGCCAATTTGTTGCAATTCAGTAATGACTTGATTGATGATTTCTACAGCATGTGAGGTGGCTTTGCCAGCTTCTTGGCTAAAATTAGCGCTATTAACGGCTGATTTAGCCATGCTTTGTGCTCCGCCAGCAACTTCTTCTATTCCTGCATTGCTTTCTTCGATGGCTGCTGCATTGGTTTCTGATAAAGTGGCTGCTTTTTCAACATTGCTTTGAATTTGATTGACGGCTTGATTGGTTTGTTGCGAAAGAGTGGTGAGTGTTTGAGCCGAATGAGCTAGGTTTTGACCAACCATTTTAATTGCTTGGACAGTTTTAGCTTGGTTGTTAACCATAATAGCTAAAGCGTCAATCATGTCTCCTAGTTCGTCTCGACCTTGATAGTTGAAATCATTTTTTTTGATGGTGAGATCGCCATCTTTGGCTTTTTGGGCGAGTAAAGTGATAGTTTTAAGTGGTTTGGTAATCAGAGAGGCGATGATGAGAGCTAGAACAAGTCCGAAGACGACGATGCAGCCAGTGACTAGAATAATTAGATTGCGTAAGCGATTAATTGGTGCTAAAGATTCTTTTTCGCTGACTTCAACAATTAATCCAATTGGGCTGTGACCAATAGTGACAATTCCCATGCTGCCCAAAACTTGATGATTGAGATAATTTTGCCAAATGCCAGTTTGGTGGAAATTCAGTCGGTTTTGGGTAATTTGAGTAGTGAGGGTTAGCTGGGGATAATTACTGATGCTTTTCTTAAAAGCAGCATCATCAGCGTATTGTTCCAATTTGGTATTGGTGAGCAATAACCCCTTTTGGTCAATAAGATAAGAGTCTCCGCTTATACCTAAAGTGGAGATGCGATGATGAATTAATTCTTGTAATTCTTTTTGGTTAATAAAGAAAAACATGGTTCCCACAATTTCACCTTGTTGACCGTTTTCCTTTATTGGTCCAGCTAAAACTAAAATATGACTATTGACGTGCTCGGAGTAAAAGAAATCGGACCAACTAATTTGCCCTTTGAGGGCGTCTTGGAGATATTCTCGATTTGAGATGTTCACGCCTTCGATTTGTGGATTATTGAATGAAAAGATAATGTTGCCTTTGACGTCAGTGAGGAAATAATCTTCATACTGGTAAATGGGGTTGATTTCTTGAGAGAAAAGTGATTTGATTTGAGTTTTTTTTACTTGCCAATCTTCCGGAGTGACTTTTTGATGATGATAGAGAGCGACATTGTGGTAAATTCGACTAAAAGTTGATAAAACTTGCCAATTGGTGATAGTATTTTGACGAAATTGATTAATGGCGTCAACTTTACTATAGAAAAAAACTTCATTTTTTCGAAACACTTCGTCTGTGATAGCAGAATTAGCGTTTTGTAAACTGATGAGAGCTAAAATTAGCAATGGCATTAATCCTGTAAGTAAGAAAAGAATGATCAATTTAGTGCGCATTTTGAAATTACTAAAACTAAAAAACTTTTTCATCTCGTCATCTCTCCTTTTTATTTGATGGTGATTAAAGCAAAAATACCACTATCCTCCTTTTTTTTAATGATTTTGTTGTTAAAGAACATAAACCTTAGCATAATCAAGGGTAAAGCGCGAATGCTTTTGTATGACTATGCATTAGTTTTGTTTTTTTATTATATCATATATAGTTTGAGATAGTGAGAGTGACTGTTTTTTGATTGAGATAATTATGTGTGCTGATGATGACTAGTGACAAAAGATAAAAATAAGGTATAATAAAAGATATTAAATATGTCAAAAAAAATTACGATTGTAATTATTGCTAAAAATGAAGCGGAAAATTTGAAAAAACTCTTGCCCTTATTAAATTGGGCAGAAGTTTTAGTGATTGATAATAATTCTAGTGATGAAACGGAAAAAGTAATAAATGATTTTGGAGTTAGTTACTTGAAAACTAAAAAAGATAATTTTGCTGAAATAAGGAATTTGGCTTTAGAGAAAGTTGAAACTGACTATATTTTTTATCTTGATGCTGATGAGCGAATAACTAATGAATTAAAAAATGAAATTTTATCATTGGTGGATGATAAGAGTTTGGAAGTGGCAAAATTAAAAAGAGACAATTTTTTTTATGGTGAGAAAATATATTATGGTGGGTGGCAAAATGATTATGTAACTCGAATTTTTAGAAAAGATTTATTAAAAAAATGGAATGGGGAAATTCACGAAAGTCCTGAATTTACTGGGTCTGAAAAAGTCCTAAAAAGTTCTTTATGGCATTTTACTCATAGAAAAACAGAAGATAATTTACGTAAAAGCAGTGAATGGACGATTAAAGAGGCAAGATTATTAGCTAAAAAAGAGAAAAATAAGGTGACGGCTTTTTTAATATTGCGAAAAATGATGATGGAGTTTTTTAGACGATATATTAGAGATAAAGGTTACAATGACGGCATGCTTGGTTTTGTGGAAGCTTTAGTACAGTCAATCAATAGAGCTTTAGTTTATATTCAGGTATGGGAATTGCAACAAGAGCCGACAATTGAAAGAAAATATGAACAGTGGGAAGATGAAGTAGCGAGGCAACAATGAAAATAGTTTTTTATTCGCCTTATTTACCTAATCATTTTGGTGGTGGAGAAAAATATCTTTTTGAGGTAGCTTTAACATATGTGAAAAAGCATAAAATTTATGTAGCTTTACCGGCAAAATATAAAAATCAAGATTTAAGTGAAGTCAAAAAAAGATATGAAGAATTTTTGGGACAAGATTTAGATAAAATTAATTTTATTATTTCTCCATTTGGAGGTAGGGGCAAAAAAATTGGTAAAATTTTATGGACAGCTAAATTTGATGTAGTTTATTATGTGACTGATGGCAGTGCTTTTTTTTCATTAGCAAGAAAAAATATTATGCACATTCAAGTGCCATTAATGTTAGAAAAGAAAAAGCGTTGGCAAAAAATTAAGTTTAATTGTTTTAAAATAATTAATACTAATTCATATTTTACGAAGAAAATTGTAGAAAAATATTGGGGAATAAAAGTAAATAAGGTCTGTCAGCCTGGGGTAAAAATAGCTGAATTTGATCAAGTGAGAGAAAAAGAAAAAATTATTTTGCATGTGGGGAGATTTTTTGAAAATTTGCATTGTAAAAATCAAGATATTTTAGTCGAGATTTTTAGAAATTTGAGATTGAAATATCCTGAAGAAATGAAAGGGTGGAAATTGATATTGATAGGTAATGTTGAAAGTGAGGCTTATTTTAATAAAGTAAAGAAATTATCGACCGATTTACCAGTGGAGATATTGACGAATTTGCAGAGAAAACAATTAATTGAATATTATCAAAAAGCCTCAATTTATTGGCATGCGACTGGTTTTTTGGATGAAGAATGGAAAAATCCTGAGAAAATGGAACATTTTGGGATTAGTACGGTTGAAGCTATGGCAGCAGGTTGTGCGCCGATAGTAATCGGAAAAGGCGGTCAAAAAGAGATATTAGGTTTGAAATTAAAAGAGTGGTGTTGGTTAAGTGAAAAAGAATGTATTTTAAAAACTATTAAATTAATTAAAAATCAGAAGAAGTTGGAAGAAGTAAGTCAATTAAGTAGAAAAAGAGCAGAAAAGTTTGCCAGTAAAAATTTTGAGAAGCGAAATTGGGAGTTGTTAAGTTAAATTTATGCAAGAAAAAATAACTTTTTTAATTGCTAGTTATGAAAATTTACCCTTATTAAAAAAATGTTTTGAGAATGTTTTAACTGAAGCGAAAAATGGTGACCAAATAATTATTAGTGAAGACGGAGTAGATAAAAATGATAATTTGAATTATTTTATTAATAAATATCAGTTGTGGAAAATAGAGTCTGATAATCAAAAAATTGATTGTTGGTTTGGTAAAATTGAGTATTCAGGTAAAAAATTTGAATTATTATTTTTACAAAGGAAAACTAATGGTCGATTTGCTTTGAATGTGAATGAAGCGGTTTCTTGGGTAAAAAATAATTATTTTTTATTATTAAATAATGATGTCTTTTTACTAGCTGGTGCGAGAGATAAATTATTAGCTGAATTTAAAAATAAGAAAGTATTTGCTGTGACTGCAAGAGAAATTGATCAGCAGACAAAAAAAATTAGTGGTAAAAATAAAATATGGTGGCATAAAGGTAGATTTTGGCATGCAAGAGACGATAATTGGCAAAAAAACGGCGATACTGCTTGGGCTTGTGGCGGTAGTAGTCTGTTTAAGACTAATATTTGGCGTGAATTGAAGGGTTTTGATTTAAGTTATTATCCTGCTTACTGGGAAGATATTGATTTGTCTTGGAGAGCTAAGAAAGCTGGCTATCAAGTGAAATATGTAGCTGAAGCAGTGGTAAATCATTGTCACGAAACGACTAATAATGAAGTTTTTGGTCAAAAGAAAATGCAAGAGATGAGTTGGCGCGGTGGAAATATTTTTGCTTGGAAAAATTCAAATTGGCAACAAAAAATACAGTTTTTACTTTTTTATCCTTGGTGGCAAATAAAGCAGTTTCCGGCTTTTAGGTGGTGGTGGGTAGTAATATTGGTGGCTTTATTATCAAGGGTGGCTTTTATAAATACAGTGCCTAATGGTTTAACGGTTGATGAGGCAGCGATTGCATATAATGGTTATGCAATTTTTACTCAAAGAAGAGATGAATGGTTGAATTTTTTACCTGTTTCATTTCGTTCTTATGGTGATTATAAAGCCCCTTTAGCAATTTACATCAATGGTTTGGTTACGGGCTTATTGGGTTTGGAAATATGGGCGATAAGAGTGCCATTTGTTTTAGCGGGATTAGCATCTATCTATTTAATGATGTTGATTATTTATGAGTGGTTGAAAGAATGGCATGAAAAAGCGAGGGAGTATGCGGCTATAATTGGCTTAGTAATGGCTTTTTTACCATGGAGCTTTCATTATGGGAGATTAGGTTTTGAAAATAATTTTGCTTTAATGTTTATTTTAGCAGGAATATATTGTTTATTGAAAGAGTTAAAGTCAATAAATGTAGCTGGTCAAAAATTTTGGCATAAATGGTGGAGCAAAAAGTTATTTTTAAGTAGTTTATTTTTTGCTCTTAGTCTTTATAGCTATCATAGCGCAAAAGTATTTTTGCCATTATTGTTAGTTTGGATTTTGATATATTATCGAAAAGTATTATGGCAAAAGAAAAAACAAATATTGTTACCATTGCTATTTGGATTGTTAATTTTGACACCTTTGCTAAAAGACAGTCTTTGGGGCGAAGGTTTAACTAGAGCTGGCTCATCTTATTTATTTGATGGGAATATTTCTTTTAGCGATAAAATTAAGTTATTAGGTGAGGGTTATGCAGCGCATTTTAATTATAAATATTTATTGGGCGGGCAATTAAATACTAGCAATAATGTGAAGCAACAAATTGAATATCCTAATTATCGACACGGAGATGGTTATGATGGAATTATTAATTATCTTTTAGTGATTTTAATTGGAATGGCTTTAATGAGTTGGTTACAAAAAACACAGAAGTTGAAATACGAAAAAGAATTATGGCGGTGGTCGTTAGTGCTGATTTTTTTAGGAGTGTTGCCGGCTGCAATGACTAAACAAGTACCTCATAGTAATCAAGCTATTTTGGCATTGCCTGGTTTTTTAGGTTTGGGAGTATTAGGCTTAGTAAATTGGCAAAAAATATGGAAAAAAAATCAAGAATTTTATGATAGTTTTTTGTGGCTCTTAGTGATATTAGTAACAGTGTTTTTTTTACATTATCAGAAAATGTATTATCAAATTTTTGCGAATGAAACAAGGTTGACTGCA
>CAZMIQ010000011.1:0-3000 GCA_964566525.1 uncultured Pseudomonadales bacterium
TCTTGCATTTCACTATAGCTTAATAAATAAGCTTTTTGTTGTTCGATGTTTTTTAAAGCGTTAGTGATGTCTAAAAGTTGATAGTTATCTTTTTCTGGAAAAATATCTATTTGTTTAATGTTTAAGTTTGCCATTACTACTTGATTGTTGTTGTTAATTAATAAGTCAGTGTGTGAAGAATCATCATTTTTATGAAAAATTGGTATTTGTTGATAGCCATAATTGTAGTCTATTCTGGCTAAATTGGCGTCATTAATGCTACTGGGAACAAATTCTTGTTCGCCACTAAAATAATTAATTTTAGTGTGAAAAAAATCAGCGTTGGTGGTGGAATAAAAATTTTTTAAATATTGATAGCCTAATTCAAGCAGCTGAGAATTGCTAATTTTGTTGCTGGAGTAAGTTTGTGAGCGAGTGAGAACTTGCGGTCTTTGATTGTTTAAATAAGCAGTAAAATCACAGATTTCTCCATCATAATAAATATCTTCTTGGTTGTATATTTGACAATATTTTTTTAAAGACGAATATAGGGTTTCATTTTCTTTGACACTAACTTTAAGAAGGGGGAGTTTGGTGGTGGAAAAAATTGGAGTAGAGCCAACGTAATTGATTTTGGAAAAATTGTTTGAAGGGTATTGATCTGAGGTTATTAATTCTGGTGGAAGTTCGATAGGTTCTTTAATACCTTTTTTTTTAAAAGTATAATAATTTATGCTAATAATGAGTAGTATAAGAACAAGAATTAAGATAAGCTGGTTTTTTTTCATAGTTAATCTCCTCCTGTATAAAAACGACTACAAGATTCAGTGATAGGTTGATCCCATTCTACTTTTTTACCATTGTTAAAAAGTTCATTAATTTTGGAATTATTTTCTGTTCCCCCGCCATTTAAAACTTCAAGATGAAGATGGTTTCCTGAAGAGTTTCCTGTGTTGTTAACGTTTCCGATTTGTTGTCCTTTTTTTAAAGAAATTGTTTTACCAACTTTTCCCTCACAGGTGGAGGAAGTCATGTGGTTAAAAGAAAAGGAGTTTCCATCTTTCGCATTAGTAGCCGTAGCATAGCAATCTCGTACTCCTGTTGACCCACCTCTTCCAAGTTTATAGGTATAGTTGCCTGTAAAAGGAGCATATATTGCTGGACGATTATTATCTCCAGTGCCAATGTCAACCGCATCAGCGTCATGATGGCTGGCTTGACCAGGTTTATGGCGCCACACTTGTTGATAGGGTTTTTGGGTTACTATGCCAGAGGTTGGCCAACAATAGTCGCTTTCATATTCTCCAACGATAACAATAGCAATAGCATCTTCAGTATATGATTTATTTTTACTTTCGTCTTCTTCATTAGTACAGTCAAAGCCGAGAGTAAAAGTGTTTTCTAACATATAGTTGTTTCCTTGTGGAAGAGGATAACCTTCTGGAAAAGCTTCTTTGAGATCAAAATTAACGGCTGATTCGACTTTTGCGCCGGCAAGATTATCTACTCCAAGAGCTTTTTTGAGAGCATCACAAGCTTGCTCGGTAAGATTATTGGGGTCTGGAGCAGGACAAACACTTTCATTGCATTCTACTTTAACTTTGTCTTCACAAAGACCAGTAAGAGTGGCTTTGCTGTCGTCTTTGGGAGAAATTGAGAAAGAAAAATGAGTTTTTTTATTACCATCATTGTTGTCTGGAAAATTTTCTGGTGAAGCAGTTTTTTTAATCTCAAGACATTTGTTGGCGTCAACTTCGGCTGCTATTTCTCCATCAACTGGTGCTTGGTGGGCGACTACGACCTCGTCGCCAGAAGTAAAAAAATTAAACAGTTCATCAAAAAGCCAACTGAAAAAAAAGTAACCACCAATAGCAACTAAGGGAATCCAACCTCCGGCAAGAATAAGCTTGATAATTAGTCCAGCGAGAGCGATGAGACCTTTAGCTAAAAGAATTGCTTGTTTTGCTATTAGAGCAACACTTTTAATTAACCAAGGAATAAAATTACTAATATTTTTAATTATTTTATAGGTGTTTTTGCCAAAGTCGATGGCCTTAAGAGCTGATTTAAATGTTTTTGATTTATTTTTTAAATTATTGAAAAAACGATTTTTAAGAAATTTTGTCGGTGAGAGTGGTTGTTTGGCGATATTTATTTGATTGTTGTTCGAAGGTTCGCGATCAATAGAGGGGGGAGTTGTAGAGTCACTAGTTTGATTATTGTTTGGTAACTCAGAGGGAAATAAATTGCTGGATAATGAAGTACTTGGGTTTAATGATAAGGATGGGGGAGGAGAAGAAGTTGAGCTATCTGAAAAATTATAGTTGCTGACGGGGGGTTCGGTGGGAGGGAGTGGGGACATTAAATTATTGTTTTCAGAAATAACTGGCTGACTCTCATCATTAGTAACGGCAGCGTCGCTTAAATCATCAAGGTTTGACGAAAAGGCATTTGTTGGGGTGGAAAAATCTTGTTTTTCACCATCAATTAGTTGAATATCGCTACTTTGTTCTATTGGGTAGTTGATGTTTGTTTGATAATCGTCATTACTAATTGTGGGAATGGTGGGGGCAAATAAATATTTTTCTCTAATTGAGTCTTTGTCGTCTGCTTGGGGAAGATAGCTTTTTTTTACTTTATCTATTACCGAACTTTTTAAATCTGCGTCGCTTGAGCGCTCCTCAAACCAATTTTTTATTTCTTTGGCTCTGGTAATTTCTTTTTCAGATGTATCAAGAGGAGAAATAAGAGTTTTTTTATTTTCTGTGGTTTTATCTGAGTCTTTAGGCGAAGAAAAAAAAGTGGGTAGAACTCTTTTGGGTGAACTAAGCGTGGATGAAGTAGTTGTGTCGGTTGAGCTTTTTTCAGTTGTTGGTGCTTGTGTGAGATCGCTTGGGGTTGTTTTTTGAGAAGGTTTGGTATTAGTTTCATCTTTTTTTTCAGCAAAAAATTGTAAATTAAATGGTTTGGTTGTAGATTCTGTTTCTTCCTCAACTTTCTTTATGCTCGAATCTGGTTCTT
>CAZMIQ010000011.1:3100-18577 GCA_964566525.1 uncultured Pseudomonadales bacterium
TAGGTTGAACTGGTCCAATTTGCGTGTCGGCAACTGGAGTTGGGGCCGATCTGGCTCTGAGGTCTTCCTCAACTTTCTTTATGCTCGAATCTGGTTCTTTAGGTTGAACTGGTCCAATTTGCGTGTCGGCAACTGGAGTTGGGGCCGATCTGGCCCTGAGGTCTTCCTCAACTTTCTTTATGCTCGAATCTGGTTCTTTAGGCTGAACTGGTCCAATTTGCGTGTCGGCAACTGGAGTTGGGGCTGATCTGGCTTTTTCTATTGGTTCGGTGGCTTCGTTTGCTAAAGTTGAGGGTGAATATGAAGAAAAGTAGGAAGAAGAAATTGTTTCTGGTTTTGTGGGGTGAGCTGGTTTTTGAGGAGAGGTGGGAGTGGGAGAAAAAGATGGTTTTGGCTTGACTGCTTGAGTAGAAGGTTTTATAAAATCATTATTTGGTTGATGCGAACTAAAAATATTATAAAGGGTGGTCTCTGGACTACTACCGCCATAAATCGAACGTGATAATTGAGTAAATTTGTTTACCTCTTGATAAGATAGGGGGAGTCTTTTTTGTGAGAGCTTTTTAGGATCAAGAAGATCTGGTCTTTTGTATAGTCTAGCATTATATTGATAGGTTTTGTCGTAATTTTGATTAATATATTGCTTGAGGTTTTCTTTAGAGGAGCTATCTAGGTTAAAACCAAGTAATAATTGAGTGTCGTAAGGAGTATTTAAAGTGTCTAAGAGTTGTTTTTTGGTGATACCTAAAGCGACGGCGGTTTTTAAGCCATAATGAGTGGCTTGTGAAAAATCAAATTTTTGAACTTGTTGTTGTATTTGACTGGCTCTGGAAGGCTTGTTGCTTGGATTGGTGCGTAAACTTGGTCTCGATGGTGGGATGATGGTAAATTTTTTTTTGGGTAACATAATGGTATTATATCATTTATAATGACGGTGTGCAATTATGGTCCAATTAAATATTTGGCGCTCCAGGGTCGGTAATTTGAATGATATTCTTTTTCACTTTTTAGGCTTCCGTCTTGATTGTAAATTGAGTGAGTGAAGGAGGTTTTCAGACCACCAACAGCCCAATCGATTTGTTTTTTATATCCTGGAGGTAATGAGTGGTCGACAATGTGTTCAGTGGGAAGTGGGGGAGAAGCATCGTATTTTTTGTAGTTTTTAATTTCTGTGTATCGACCATCGTTGGTGCCATATATTTTAATGTTCATATATTGGTTTTTGCTATCTGCTTGACTAGTGATGAGTAAATAGCCGTCGGTGTCATTAATAAAGCGTAAATCAACGTTGCCAGAAAAAACGGTGGCGTCAAATCCTGGATCATTGCTAAGTTCATAATAGCCAACTCGATAGCTGTGAGGTCGTCTGAGAGTGATATTGAGTCCTGCATTTAGTAGGGCACGAAATAGAGTGGTGCTCACTTGACACACTCCGCCGCCATCAGCTAAGACAGATTGACCATTTTGGATGATGTATCCTTGCTTATAGCCAGATTCAGCAGAAACTGTGCCAAGGGTTTTATTAAATGAAAATTCTTCTTTTGGTGCGACCAAAGTGTTATTTATTCTTTCTGAAGCGTGACCGACATTGAAAATTCTTCCTGGAATAGAGTTGGTGTAATAGCTCTCACCAAAGCCGATAATTTCATTAATGCCCAAGTTGTTAATTTCAGCCAAGCTTGTACTTGGAGGTATTTCTTGTAAGGGTATTTCTAAATCTAACTCTTGAGTTTCGGAGTTAATTAGTTTTTGAACAGCTTGATCTAAAGACAAAATAAAAACTTCTTGTTCAATTTTTAAGCCAGAGAGCGGAGGAGTGAAGGAAGTAGCCTTTTTGGCTTCCATATCAACAATAAGCATTGGTTCTTGAGGGGATCTGGCTAAATTGGCTGGAAATAAGGTGTAAATTTGTTCGAGATGATAATTTTTAATGACGGGAGATTGGTTGAGTAGCGGAATTAATAAGGGGGCAGAGAGTGAAAGTTTGTAATTTTCGATTTGTTTATTGGTGAGATGAATTTGTTTATTGATTAGCTTTTTTGCTTGATCGTTAAGTTGGGCAATTTCTTCTTCGGTGTAAGAATATTCAACGATGTCAACAATGGCGTTAAATGAAAGTTTTTGTGGTAGGGAGGTGAGAAGCATAACTTTTGTTTTGTTGAAGTCAAGTGAAACTTGATTTTTTCCTTGATTAATGATTGGTAGATTATTATTTTGGTCATATTCAATATTGCCAACTTCTCCTGCTTGATTAATTTTCTGAGCAAGAAGGTTAATGTAGTTGTCGAGTTGTTTTTCGTTGATTTGCACTGAAGGGACTAAATTAATATTTGTTTTAAATATTAGTTGTTTAATAATTGAGGGGAATGATAGAGTTTGTTGTTGCATGAGCCCTTGAGAAAGGGTGCGACTTAGGTCGTAGTTTAAATTGAGTTGGCCTGAAGAAGAGGCAATACTTGTATTTTGGTGTGAAAGGGTGATTTTTAATGATGGTGAGATTTGTATTTTTTCTTGACTAAGAGATAGAGATTTTTGGTAATTGAGATTTTTTAAACTAATATTGTTAATGGAGGTACTAGGTAAAAAATGATGATGATAAAAAAGAATGATGCCGACAAGCGCCACAATGATTGTAATAAATAGGCTAAAAAATAATAATACTAGAATTTTTTTCTTATTAAATGTTTGATTTTTATTATTAACCATATATTTTGCTCTTTACTTTTTGATTAAAGTATTATAAAATAAAACCCTATGAATGACAATAGCCAAAATGATTCAAATAAAATTTTAGAGTCGTCAAATGGAAATAATTTGGGGACGAGCAGCAATGCCAATCAAAAACAAATTTTTCAAGCTTCACCAACTGGTGGGGTGGTGGCTACTTTATTGCCTGGGCAGAAAGGATTTGACGATTTAGTGAGAGTGGAAAGTGATAGAAAGGATGGCTTTACACAGCAGGATAATTTGGCGCAAGGTAAAGATCAGCAATTCAACCCTATTATAGCAAAAAAGAGTTCTCATGAAATTGAGACAGCAAATTTAGTGGAAGAAGAGAAAGAGCCTGAAGTTCCCGAAACGGTGGCCAAATATAAAGTAGGAAAAGAGAAAAAAATCAAAATTAGAAAAAGTTTTTTATTTCCGACAGTGCTATCAGTTTTACTTTTGATGATAGTCGGTAGTTTTGCTTATTATTTTTATGATAAAGAAATGTCAAAACCTCAAGATGTGCCAGTGGTAACGGAAAATGTAGTGTTGGATTATTGGGGATTATGGGAGCCGGGCTCAGTTTTAACTCAAGTAATAAAAGATTTTGAAACTTTAAACCCAGGTATAAGTGTGCGTTATACTAAACAAAGTGTTAATGGATATAAACAAAGATTGCAAGAGGCATTGTTGTCCCCCAATGGTCCAGACGTGTTTAGATTTCATGCGTCTTGGAAGGGGATGCTGAGTGATTCATTGAGTTCTTTGCCGCCGGCGATTATGTCAGCAGAAGAATATAAGTCTGTTTTTTATCCTGTTTTTTATCAGCAGTTAAGTGATGAGACTGGAAGTATTAAGGGAATGCCATTGATGTATGATAGTTTGGCCTTGATTTACAATAATAAAGTGTTTGTAGAGAATGGTTATGAAGTGCCTAAAACTTGGAATGACTTTAAGGCATTAGCGATGGAGATGACTGAAAAAGATGATAATGGGTATATTAATTTTGCTGGTGCAGCAATGGGCTTGACAAGTAATGTGGATTTTGCAATGGACATAGTAGGAGCTTTGGCTGTACAGAGTGAGATTAATTTGTATAATCCAGACTCAGCAAAATTGGCTGAAGTCTTAACTTATTATACTGACTATTATACAAATGAGCAGCAAAAAGTGTGGGATAAGAGTTTTGATAATTCTACTTATGCTTTTGCGAGAGGACAAGTGGGAATGATTTTAGCACCGTCTTGGTTGATTCATGATATTTTAATAATAAATCCAAATATGAGTGTGGGAGTAGCGAATATTCCACAGTTAAATATTGAAAATCCGGTAGAATGGTCTACTCATTGGGTGGAAGGAGTTAATAAACAGAGCCCAAGAGCAGTAGCAGCTTGGAAATTACTTGAATATTTGAGTAGCGAACCAGTCTTAGAGCGACTAAATGTGGAACAAGAAGCAATAAGAGACTTTGGTGAAATTTATCCAAGAAGATCGATGGCTGACATGTTGGCTCATAATCATTATGTGCAACCATATTTAATTAATGCTGTGAAAGCGGTTAGTTATCCATTAAATGATAAAACGTTTGATGGGACTATTAATGATGCTAATCAGGTAGCCTTAGAAAAGGCTGTGGATAAGATTGTAAATCCAAGTGGAATACAAAAAATTGATAAAATAACTGAAGACTTAATTGGGTCGTGGATAAATAATTACCAAACTTATGGTTATTTGAAAAAAGAGAAATGAGCGCTATTCGTAATGATAAGAATAAAAAAGCTTTGTTGGCAGTAAAAGTTTTATCTTTATTTGTTCCATTTGTGAAAGGAATTGGTTTGACTGGTTCGGTGGCGAGCGGTCAGGTGAGTGAAGATGACGATCTTGATTTTTTGATTATTACTCACGATAATTTAGTTTTTACAACAAGATTTTGTTGCTATGTGCTGGCTTTTTTATTTGGAAAAAAAAGAACTAAAAATAATGAGAAAAACAAGTGGTGCATGAATATTTTTTTGGATGAAAAATTTTTAGTCGTGCCAGAGCAGAAGAGAAATAAGTTTTCCGCTAGTCAATTGATAAAAATGAAAGTTTTATATGAAAAAGATGATTGCTTTAAAGCCTTTTTTAGCTGTAATAGTTTTTGGGTAGAGAAATATATTGGTGGTATTGGGGGAAAAGACGAGCATGAGTGTAATGAAAGTAATAGAGTGAGAGAAAGAGTTTTAAATAAAAAAAGCTATAGTTTGATTTGGTTGGAGACATTAATGAGAAAATATCAAATGATGTATATGAAGAAAAAAATGACTAATGAATATGTAGGTGAAAAGCAAATTTTTTTCCATCCAAATAAGAGAGAAGAGATAGTATAATATTGTAATGGAGAGAGAAATAGGTTTCATAACTGGAGTGTTTGATTTGCTTCACCGTGGTCACATTGACTTAATTGAAAAAGCGAAGAATGAGGTGAATAATTTAATTGTTGGAGTAGAGTCTGATTTTCGGGTGAATTTACTAAAAGGTGATAATAGACCATATCATCATGAGCAAAAAAGAAAAGAACGGTTGGCAAAAATTTTTCCTGATGTGAAAGTGATGATTTTAAGTAAAAAATTTGGTGAAGAAAAAGTTAGGCAAATGTTTTTAAAAGAAAATAAAGTAAATCATGTGTTTTTAGCCAGCAATGATCAGTTGTTAAAAAAGAAGATGATTGAATTAAAAAAAAATGGAGTTAAAGTTAAAATTATTAAAGTTGCTTATTTGATTTCTTCCACTCAAATATTAAAAAATAAAGAATTAATGAAATATTTAGTGTTTGAGGATGATAAGATTTTTTATGAATAAAAATATTTTTGTGTGTCAGGAGTGTGGACAGCAATATGCTAAGTGGCAAGGCAAGTGTGACGCGTGTGGAGCGTGGAATAGTTTGGCTGAAGAAATAGTTTTAGAAAAAAGAAAAGCGGTTGAGAAAAAAACTGCGACAAATCAATTAACTTTGTCTTTGGAAAAATCAATTCATTTAAATGCCTCATTTTCGCGTTTTTCCACCAGCATTGGGGAGTTGGACCGTTGTTTTGGAAGTGAAAATGATGGTAAGGTTGGTATGGTGCAGGGAAGTGTGGTTTTAATTGGTGGGCAACCCGGAATAGGAAAATCCACGCTTCTAACGCAAGTGGTTATAAATATTGGAAGAATGTTAGTTGAAACAAAAAAAGGTAAAAATGGGTTAAAAAATGAAAATTGTACTAAGTGTTCTAATTTAATTGATGAACCGACCGGAATTAGTTTGATTGAGGATAAAAATCAACAAAATAGTCAATTGTCCAGAGAGAAAAATATTATAATGTATGTTTGTGGTGAAGAAAGTCCACAGCAGATAAATTTAAGAATGAAAAGATTGTTAAAAAAAGGTGAACATTTAGAAAATGTGCCGTTAGAATACGTGATGACGGTTGACGCTGATGAAATAGTGGGGCTGTTAAAAAAAAGTAAACCAAAGTTGTTAGTGGTGGATTCTGTTCAAACAATTAAAACTACTGATCTAGCAGGTCAGGCTGGTAGTTTGGGTCAAATTAAAGAAGCGACTGATAGAATAACGAGAGTGGCAAAAAAATATAATATTCCGACATTTCTGGTGGGGCATGTAACGAAAGATGGTGAAATTGCTGGGCCAAAAGTTTTAGAACATATGGTGGATGTTATTTTTGAGTTAAGTGGTGAGAGGAGTGGAGAGTTGCGTTTTCTACGAACTTTAAAAAATAGATTTGGAGCTAATGATGAGGTGGGAGTTTTTAAAATGACAGAGGAGGGGATGAGCGAAGTTAAAAATCCAAGTGAATATTTTTTGCATGGTTCACAGACAAGGACTCCAGGGAGCGGAGTGGTATGCATTTTGGAGGGCACGAGACCAATTTTAACTGAGGTTCAAGCATTGGTAGTGGCCTCTCAATTAGCAATGCCGAGAAGAGTGGGGAGAGGAGTTGATTTGTCGAGAGTGCAAATTTTGGCAGCAGTGCTGCAAAAGCACTGCGGTTTACAATTGGGCATAAGTGATATTTTTTTGAGTGTGGTGGGCGGAATGGTGGTAAAAGAGTCCGGCATTGATTTAGGTTTGGCAGTAGCTTTGGCGTCTTCATTAAATGAGAGGCCTTTGCCAGAGAAATCGGTGTTTATTGGAGAGGTGGGACTAATGGGAGAAATTAGGGCGGTGTCAGCCTATGAGAGAAGAGTGAAGGAGGCTAAAAGATTGGGCTATGTAAATATTTACTCATTTAAAACACATGAAAAGGTAAAAGAGTTGTTAAAAAGTTTAAAAATTGTTTAATTATAAGCGCAAATCGTGCATAAGTTGATTTTAGGTTATTTTTTTATAAAATGCGTTAATTATATGTGGGTTAATGAGTTAATAACTTATTATTTGCGTTAATATTTTAGTTTTAAAATATGCGTTAATAATTATTTTTTAGTAGCGTATCTTTCACGACTAACACGAATGACTTTTTGACGGTTTTGATTAGAGGAGCGTGCGAGCGGAAGAGTGTAGGCGGGGAAGGGGGAAGATAAAATATTGTCGATTGAAATGCGGTTAATGATTTGATGGCGATTAAGTGAGACGAGATCATCATATGAGTATTTCTCGCCATATTCTCTGGAAAAAACTTGAGCGTCTTCGCTGCCCATGACGAAACTAATCATGCTGCCGCAATTGCCAAAAATGGCTTTCTGGACATCTTCTGGAATTTGAGCAATATATTGATTGGCGAGAATTAAGTCTAGTCTATATTTTCTGGCTTCAGAGAGAATTTTATTAAACGAACCAGTAGCGAAGTTTTGAAATTCATCAACGTAAAGATAAAAATCTCGTCTTTTTTCTTCTGGGATATGAACTCTGGCCATGGCGGCAAGTTGGATTTTGGTAATAAGCATGGCGCCGAGGAGAGTGGCATTGTCTTCGCCCAACATTCCTTGAGATAGATTGACGAGGAGAATTTTGCCTTCATTCATAATGCGTTCGATAGAAAAAGAACTTTTGTCGGCATTAACTACATTGCGCACTAAGGGAGAGGAAACAAATTGACCAACTTTGTTAAGGATGGGAGCGACAGCTTCGTTTTTTAAACGATCTTGAAGAGGTTCAAATTCTCCTAACCAAAAACTTTTTAAGACGGGATCGTGAAGTTGAGATAAAACATTTTGGCGAAATTTTTTGTCAGTGAATAATTCAATAATGTCTGAAAGCCTAGCGTTTTCCATTTGTAAAAGAGTGAGGAGGGCGTTGCGAAGAAAATGCTCAAGTCTTGGTCCCCAAGAATAAGAATATAGTTTTTGGAAAATTGAAACTATCCCTGAAGCAATTAATTCTCGGTGTTCCACATTGTCTCCTTCGAAAAGATTGATTTTGACAGTTCTTTCGCCGTCAGCTGGATTGAAGTAAACTACGTCATTAATACGACTGCTAGGGATATAATCTAATAGGATATCAATAGCGTCTCCATGAGGATCAATAAAGCACAAGCCCTCATTGTTGCGTAAATCATTAATGGCCATATTAGCAAGAAGGGTGGATTTACCAGTGCCAGTTTTACCAATGACATACATATGTCGACGTCGATCTGCTTGACGAATGCCGTAAGTTTGAAATTCATTTTTATAAAAAGTGCGAGCAAAGACATTGATGGTTTTTTTAATTGAGGAATCAAATTCTTTCCGAACGATGGGCAGATTTTCTGGTGGTTCCCCAAGGAGATTTTTACCCCAAGCAAGATTGGGAATAGTGTTTAATTTCTGGTTGGGAAAGTGAAAAAGACTACTAAGCTCATGAATGGTAAGATGAAAAGAATGGGATGTTTGAAAACGTCTTGATTTGATAGCTTCGATTTTATGGCGACTGGGAAATAATTGGTTGGTTTTTTTTAAGGAATTGCTGTCCTGTTTGCTGAGAATATTAAAAGAATTAATGATGCCATCCATAAAAAGTTGTGCTTGCTCACGATTGGTGGAGACGATGGCAAGATTGAGATTGACATTTAGGCTTTTTTCATTGAGTTTGCTTTGAATATTAGCATGATCATATGATGAGATTGGAGTGGTGGTAGAATTTGGAGCGGGCGGTTGAAGAAGATTTTGACAGGGTCTTTGCCAGTTGGTGCTCGACTCACAAATAAGAAGTTGAATAAGGGCTTTTTCTAGTGGTGAAGCTTTGGCTAGATGAGATAAGAGTGAAGCTAAAGTATCCGTTTCTTTGAAGTCGCGATAGTCTTTGAGCGGATAGCATTGATTTTGGGCAAGTGTAAGATGATTGATGAGGAGATGATTAGTGGAACCCTGAAGATTGGGAGTGGGTTCCGCTTGAAAAGAGGAGAGAATATCTTGAGTAATTAAATTAATGGTAGCTTCTGGATAATGAGCGCTAATGAGACTTTTAAAGTAGTCGCTTAGTCTGAGAGGACAATAAAGATAAAAAGTAATGCTTTGATTGTCTAAGAGGATTTCAAAACTGAGGGTTTCATTTTTTTTGGTGAGTTTGTCAATAAAGGAATTTTGGAGGGAAGGGAGAGCAGAGAGAAAATCTGCCATAGAGTCTGCATATTTTTGGCTATCTCTGCCAGTCCGAATTTCTAAAAGTAGGTGTTGAGTCATATAAATATTATAGCATAATAATGCTTAGTTTAATGGCGTCCAAGCAAAAGCTTGTCTAGATACATTAAGCGCTTGACAAGCGAAAAACTTTAGTTGCTCGTAGTCATAATAAATTTTTCCTTCAGTTTGTTGGTTGCATGGGCCAGCCTCAAGTTGGCTAAGAGGAGATAATTGTAGTGAGCCATGGATTTTGACATTGCCCACAACTTCTAGTTTTTCGGTGGGATTGACGGTGCCAAGACCAATGTTGCCATTGGGTAAAATAGTAAAGACTTCATTGTAGGTTTGGTCAGAGTTTTGGGTGCGAATATTAAGACTAGATTGAGCAGCAAGATCAAGATAATTCTTTTTGCTTGGATTGTCTAAGAACAGATTGCCTTTGAGGTATAAAGTAGGAGTATTCGAACCAGCAAGATTAATAAAGGCAATTTTAGCGCTAGCGGTAGAATCTCCTCCTAAGAGAAAGTCTGATTGAGAATTGCTTGGGCTAATGGCGCCTAGAGTTTGACGCCAAATTGATTGGTCCTGATTGGTTGAATTAGGGGCGGAATGATAATTAAGATTGATTTGTCCAATTTTAACTTGATTGTTGTTTCGACTTAAAGTTTTAATTTTAAGAGTAAGTCTGTCTCCTCCTTTGAGATTAAGAGTGGAGAGTTCTTCGTTAGTAATGGTTAGTGGTTGTGATTGATTGAGGTGGCTCATCCAATAATTTTCTAAATCAGAGATTTGATCAACCTTGCTAAAGCTGAGACCATTTTGATTATTGTAAACCTCAAGGCTAATAGAATTATTTAAGGGATCAGTGTCTTGAGTAAAATAGTCAAGAGTTAGGCCTTGTGCTTGCCATGCGTTAAAGTTTTGAGGTATTATTAGATTGATAGTGGTGTCAAAATCTTGTAAAATAGGAGATGAGGCAAGCCATTGATAGTAATTGAGCCGATGATTAGTGTTGATTGTTTCCGTACCACTGGAATAAATTCCATCATTTTGATGTCCGTCGCCAGTAATAACAGCTCCTGGATACTCAGGTTCGAAAGTTAAGCGACAATTATTTTCAGAACAATAATTAGAGTCATTTGAGTGGTTGATGATAGTGGTGGAGTTAGAGGTGACGCTGGGGCTGATAAAATCTTGCCCATTATAAACATAGAGTAGCTGGTTTAAATTGTCGTAAACAATATCTCCAATTTGTTGACCAATTTGAATTTGAGGTTTTCCAAGTGAGGTTGGGAGCTTAAAGCCTTGATTTTCTCCGTGTTTTGTTTCAATCCTTTGATTGGCGATGAGATTGTTTTCAGTAATAATAGAGCCGTCACTTTGTAGCTGAATGGAGAGGGACTGATTGGTATAAATGCCGCCAGCGCTTTTTAAAGGTGTTTTTTCGATGAGTGACAAATCATTAAGACTGTCATAAATGGTGGTGGTAGAGTTGTCAGAAATGCTGGCGATAAGATAATATTGTTGCGAGTCTGAAAGCGAACGATAGATATTACGACTAATAAGATCTTGATCGTCGCTCGATAGGGGAATATTTTCAATTTTGATAACTCGACCATCGCCGTTAATTTTAATTGGTTCTGAGGCGATTGAAGGCATGCTTTCGCCAGCTGAAGTAGTGAAAGTAATTTTATAACGATAGTTGCCGGTATTGTTATAATTTTTGAGTGATTGGCTCAGGGAAGTGTCGTGGCCAATGTCAACAGTGGAAGTAGAAAGATTGTCATTAATTGTTTTTAAGAAGTAAAATTGATCTTCATTGGCTTTAGTGCGATAAATTTTTCGAGCAACAACATTTGTGAGGGGGTAAGTTTCTAAGTTATTAATGAGAACTGATTGAGGCTCTTGAATTTCAAGAGTAGTGATAGGGCTGAGATTGCTTTCGGTGCCATTTTCTGTAATAAAGGTGTAGGCATATTGATATTTTCCAGGAGATAAATGACTTTGGCCAATGGAGGATGGATTTAAGTGGAGATTTTTAGTTGGAGAGGACAATCTGGTTAGAGCATTTAAGTCAACAATGTCTTCTGAAAGTTTTAAGTTTTTAATTTCTGGACCGTCGTCAAAAATAAACTGAATGTTTCCTTGATCGAGAGAGAGTTTTTGTTGAGGAGTGGTAGTGCCAATACCTAAATATCCTTGTTGGGTGATAGAGAGTTGATTTAGCCAGAGGTTTTGCCCTATCTGAGATTTAAAATGAAGCCCGTTTTCTCCAAGCAAGATGCTTGACTCTTGAGAGTTCGACAAATTTATATTGCCGGAGATAGTGGCATCACCAGAGATAATGAGGTGGGCGGGAGATTCATGGTGACCAATGTAGACATTGCCTGAGCCAGGAAGAAGTAGTAGGTCTCCTGTTTGTGAAATGAGACCCAAATTCCCGAAGTTAATGAGAGAAGTGTCAAGAGTGTTAAATTTTAGATTGCCTTGTTCGTCTAAAACGGGAATAGTATTGGGAGTGGCACTTTGACTGGCGGGAAAACCTTGGAGGGTTTCGCTATTGAGAGCATACGGCACACTCTTAATGAGTTGTCTGGGGAATAGAACTTCATTTTCAACGGTAATTTGGAGCCAAACACTGCTGTTTTCGGTAAAAATATTGCCCAAAGTGGAACCACAGTTGGCATTGTCTTGGTTTTGACCGGCTCCTGCTCCAAGATTGACAGTAAAGATGCCGTGCTGATTGGGGGAGATTTGGCAGAGACCGCTATCCCATAGAATTTTGCCACCAATAGGTGGTGGAGTATTGCCACCACTAGTGTTGTACATGGTAAACTTCATATTTTTTAATTCGGCAATAGAATTGCGATCAAAATCAGTTAGTCTTCCTTGGAAGGTGAGAACATAAGGTGTTTCAAGATTGGTTGAAGTTGAATTAGATTGAGAGGCAAAATTTAAATTGGCATTTTTGATGAGTTGGTTGAGAGCAAAAATGCAAATGCCGATAAAAAATATTCCTATGGCAGAGAGACTTAAGTTTTTTAATGGTGAGTCAAGCGATTGCTTTTTAGTAGACTTAAAGGATGAATAGTCTTTTTTGGAGTGGTTGGGGTTGGGAGTTGATTTAGAATGATAGTTAGTTTTCTGAGGATTGGTGGGAGAGGATTGCTCGATTGAATCAGGAGTGTTAGAGGCCAGAATATTTGATAATGAGCCAAGCTGTTTGATTGACTGTTTGGAAATATTTTGTCCGATGAGTTTAGATAAGTTGATTGATTTGTAGGTTTTGGTGGGAGACGAGGGCGAAGGCGACTTTAAATAATGGTCAAGGAGTCGGTATTTTTTATTTTTTGACTTAGGAAGAGAGGAGACGGTGAGAATTTTTGACAATGAGCCAAGTTGCTTGGGTTTGTTTTTTTGTTTTATTAAATTGCCTTCATGATTGAGAATATTCGACAATGAGCCAAGCTGTTTGACAGAGGTTTGTTTTTTTTCAACTGGTTGCTTGGCAAGATTTATTAATCTTGGCTTTTTTTTATTCATTGTGTAATTTAATAAAATATTTCTTGGTTAAAATATATTTGCTATCTTACTATAATAGTGGGGGTTATGTCAAGGTAAAAGAGCAGTTTTTGAATAATTCTATAATTTGTTGCTAAATACAAATATTAAAAAATTATATTGATTGGTCAATGTATAATAGGTTTTTATTTTTTTGTATCCTATAAAAAATAATTAACAAAATTATTGGTGTCTTATAATATTTTATTGCACACATTTTCTTGATTATAAAAATAAGAAAATGCTTATAGTTAATCATTGAAAATAAAAGGTGAAAAAGTGGTGAATAATAAAAAAGCATTATCATCGCTGGACAGACCACGATTAACAATGCTTTTTTGATTTCGAGAGCTTACTCAAAAGGGAGCAACGAGCAGTGGCTCAGCGATAAGTTCTATCATATCTTATTTTTTAAATTTGTAAACTCGCAATTATTAGATGATATTATAACAAAAGAGATATTTGTGTAATAATATTTTTTAAATATTAATATATATCCTATAATGATTGTTTTTTTTGATTGATTATGATATAATAGTACTGCAATGGGGAAGAAAAAAACTTTAAAGAAAAAACTAACTGAGCTGACTGGGGGTGATTTTTTGATGAAGAATTATAGTAATTTAAGAAAAGTTTTTTTTAATGAAGAAGTTTTTGAAGGTCAAAAAATTGAAAAAAATCTAATAGATAAAATGGTAGTTTGGTTGCTAAATATGGTTGTTTTTGGCGCATTTTTAGTTATGGTTGGTTATTATTTGCCTGGGATGATAGAAAGACTTTTGCCTAATTTTGGTGGTGAAATAGCAAAAGCAAGCGATGAGTTTGATGTGAGTGAAGTGATTATTTGGCAGCCAGTTTTAGAAGAGCGGGATAAGAGAAGAATAAAGCCGGAATATGATTTGGATTTGCATGCGGGAAAATGGCTTATTATTCCAAGTGCAAGCGTAGAAGCTCAAATAATGACAAATGATGAGATTAAAAATAAAAAAGAGGTAAATAAAATTTTGGATAAAGGAGTTTATGCTTATCCAGACTATGCAGAAATGGGTTGGTTAGGAAAAACAGTAATTCTGGCAGGACATCATTTTAATATGACAGTGGGTGAAAAAGAGGGAAGAAGAACTTTTCAAAATTTAAATAAGGTAGAAGTCGGTGATGTGGTGTTTTTAACTGATGATTATAAAAAATGGAAATATGAAATATATAAAATTGAAAAGACTAATGTCATTACTGAAAAAACAGCAGACTTGATTATGTACACTTGTGTTTTTTGGTGGGATAGTGATTTAAGGTTGTTTGTTTATGGTAAAATATTGGAAAACTAATGTTAAAAATTCATTCATATGAAACAATGAGCGCAAATGATGGACCTGGCTTGAGAACGGTATTTTTTTTGCAGGGTTGTAATTTTAGATGTCAGTATTGCCATAATCCAGATACTCAAGAATGTGATGGAAGAGGACAGTTGATGAGTGATGACGAAATAATAAAGGTTTTAAAGAAAAATATGGTTTATTATGGGGATGAGGGTGGAGTGACTTTTTCTGGTGGAGAAGCTTTGCTGCAAGCAGAAAACTTATTGAAAGTAATGAGGAGAATAAAACAGGAGTTGCAATTATCAATTGCAGTAGATACTAATGGGAGTATAATGCAAGAAAAAGCAAAAGAAGTTTTAAAAGAAGCTGATTTAGTGATATTTGATTTAAAACATATTGACGAGAAAAAGCATTTGGTTTTAACAGGTAAAAGTAATAAATGGGTAAAAGAAGGAATAAGTTGGAGAGAAAGTCATAAAAAGAGTTTTTGGATGAGATATGTTCTGGTCCCGGGAGTGACTGATGAGGAGAAAGATTTGCGAGCTTGGGCAAACTACGTAAGTCAATTTAAGTATTTAAAAAGAGTGGAAATAGTGCCATATCATACTTTAGGACTTGATAAATACAAAAAATTAAATTGGAAATATGAGTTGGAGGGAGTAAGGGCGGCAAAACTGACTGATGTAGAAAAAGCAAAGCAGATTATGAATTTGCCTTGGAGTGAATATATTTGACAGATGTGGAAGTAGCTGTTATAATACGTTAATATTTTTTTGAAGATTATTAATAAGAACTTATTTCCAAGATAGATAATGAAAGGACAAATGACGGAAGAGTTATTGAAAAACGTCAAGGTTGAAAAAACCAATGACAATCCCCAGTTGAGTGAAAATCAGGTGGTTGAGAAGAAAAAATTAGTATTAGAAGATGAAAATTCAAGCGGAGCGACAATCGCGCAAAAAATAGGTTTGGAAAGGACTGGATTAGCCAAATTGCCATTAATAAAACCAATGACGAAAATTACTAAAGGAGTGGTAAATAATCAAGCTAAAAATAGGTTTAATAATGGTTTTTATGGTTTAAATAGTAAAGAAATGGCGGAGAAGAAAATAAGGTCGATTTGTGGCATTTTAGACACTTTTAAAGATAACTTAACTATAATTCGAAAGAATTACGGTGAGGATGAGGAAGATACTTATGTGCCAGCAAATTTAGTGAGAAAATATAAACTTTTGCCTGGCGATATTATTTGCGGAGAAGCAAAAGAGCCAAAGGAAAATGATCGTTATTGGGGTTTGATTAATATTTCTAAAGTTAA
>CAZMIQ010000012.1:0-17201 GCA_964566525.1 uncultured Pseudomonadales bacterium
AGA
Source organism: uncultured Pseudomonadales bacterium (assembly GCA_964566525.1). GTDB lineage: Bacteria > Patescibacteriota > Microgenomatia > UBA1400 > PJMF01 > CAZMIQ01. Next base: position 4 of record CAZMIQ010000012.1, read on the forward strand.
CTTAGCAGTAAATTCACGGTAATGCTCGCCGCCCACATAAATATTTCCGCCTTTCTTACCAGCAGTAACAATCACCCAAGTAAAATCAGTTAAAATTTTCTTTTGCAATTTTTCTATTACTTGCCACTCTTGTTCATTGACGATAAAAGCCCCTTTTGTGACGCTTGGTAATTCCAAATTGCCACTTGCTAAATGTTTTAATTCACTCATGCCAGGATTCCAAGAAAAACCAACTTTAGCTAATTCAAACACTTGCCAAATTTCACTCAAAGCATTCAAATTTCCACCCACACTCCCCAAATGTATCCAATCTCTAGTGGTTAAATAGGGGACAGGAATATCATAATCATCCAACATACCGGAAGCACTTCGGCTCACCATGACAGTCCGACCACCATCACCGCCTCGCAAAATTACGCTACAACCAGTTTTTTCTTGTTTTTCTTGAACTAAGTACTGAGTATTAACTTTCTCAGCAATTAATTCATTTTTAATCATCGAGGCAAAATTATCGTGCCCTAATTCAGCAATAATGCTCACATCATGACCACGTCTAGCAAAAGCCACTGCTGTATTGGTGGCCGAACCACCAGTCGTCACTTCATGATCAATAATTTCTACCTTGTGACCATAAGGCTGACAAAGAAATTGACCCCCTGCTTTATCTTTTACTTGAAAATCAGGACTTTCGAAATAAATATCCACTAATGCTGCTCCAATGGTGGTCACTTTCATTTACTTTGCCTCCTTAGTTTCACGTAAGACTTCTAATTCTCTCTCCAAGCCTTCAATTACTGCCAACAATTGTTCTTTATTTTCCACAATTCGATAGACATTGCGTTCTTTTTCTCCGATCATAAAACTCCCATTAATTACATCCATCACCTCGAACCAAAAATCACCAAACAAAATTACTGGTTTATGCATCCCATAATATAAGTGACCCAGCAGCCAAGCAGTTGCCCACTCCGACAAAGTTCCAGTGCCACCACGGAAACACACAAAGACATCCGCTTGAGTCATCAAGCCAAACATCCGATCGATATAATTTTTGGTTTTAATTTCTAAAGTTAAATGATTACCTACCGCCTGACCTTCAAATTCAGGTAATTCATCTTTATCTGGATGTAAAGTTACGCCGATCGTTTTCCCATTAACCGATTCAGCCCCTTGAGTTGAAGCTTGCATTACTCCCGGACCACCCCCATTGACAATAATCTTGTCATTTTTGGCTAGCAATTGTGCACACTCAAAAGCATCTTGATACAATTGACTTTCCACTGGCACGTCCGCACTTCCAAAAAAGGCCACCCTCTTCAAATGCCAATTAGTTTTCAATTGCGGCACATAAATTTTAGTTTCTTGGATAAATTTTTTGTCTACATTCATAGGCGTATTAAACTACATTTTTTCAATTTTGTCAACCATTATTTAATGACTTGATAATTATTAATATTTGACAAAAAAGCATAGTTATGATACAATAAGCTCGCTTTTTATAAACTAATCGCGATAGTCGCTCTAAGCCACCATCATCGGTTAATTTAGAATTAGCACGGATGACAATGAAAATTGTCAGCTATTTAAAAAAATGTTACTATTAATGACTTACCTTTTTTTGGCATTATTTGAGTCTGGATTTGCCGCTTAGAGTTTTATGATCAGAACTTTAAGCGGCAAATCTGGCAAAAAAATTTGCCAAAGCTGACCAGCCTCAAGGCTGGCAGTGCGGGCAACCCCCGCGGAGGTCATCATGAAAAAGTTGTTTGCAGTTCTGTTTGTTATCGCTCTTATGGCGGCCGCCCCCGTGGCGGAAAAGGCATTTGTCAGTGCCGAGGCCAATGGCCCAGCAGAACCGACCCTCGAAAAAAGAGTCGACGCGCTTGAAACAAAGCTGGACGCGCTTATGGTGATGATGGAGCAGCTGGTGGCCCAAAAGGCTGCCGAAGCTCCAGCGCCCGCAGCGGCGCCAGCAGTCACCTCAGGCGACGTAGTGTCGGAAGACGTTTATGTCGACACTGGTGCAGTCACGTACATCGTGGCAGAACCGGTCGAGGCAGTCGTCACCGGCACTGGGGTCATTGACCCCAAGCAGGTGACCACTGGTTTCCCTCTGCCTCCGGCAGGGGAGGAGTATCGGTGGCATCGGGCACCGATCACGGTGCTTGAGTTAGTGCAGGCTGGGGCCCATATCCAGGGTCTCGGCATCGGTAATATGTCTGCGGCCGTAACTTATAAAGGCCCAGACGGTGCTGTACCTAGCACCGCCGTTCTTCAGGACGGGGTCATTCTTGACCCAGTCAAGAAGGCGGCTGTCGGCACTATGGTTCTGTACGACAAAAAAGGTCGTACCATCGACCGAGTCCTGGACTATTCCTACAGAGGGATAGTCTACTGGGCTCAGATTAGAAGGACGGAGGCAACAACGGTCGTCAAGGGTATGAAGATTCATTGGAAGTCTGCCCACGACCGGAAGGTCGGGACGGTAATTCCCGCCGGCGAACTCTTCACGATCTTCTTCTTGAACACTCGTGAGGCTGACATCGGCAAAGACAACGGCACCGAGGCCTGTGGCACTGTATTTCCGGTGCAGAAGGCTCTCGTGTTCTAGACAGTAACATTTTTTATCCGGCCCCGCTTATAGAAGCGGGGCTTTTCTTTTGGCTATTTGTACTAATTATAAACCTATAATATTTATACTTGACATATTGTATGCTTTATGATATAATAAGCAACATTAATATGCAAAAAGTAATAAATAAGTCACCACCAATTATAGATGTCTTTATGCCAGTTTATAATGCTCAGGCTTATTTGCGTCAAGCATTAAATAGCGTCCTCAAGCAAACTTATCCTCACTGGCGTCTACTGATTTGTGATGATGCCTCCAGCGATCATTCTTGGTCAATAATTCAAGAATTTGCCCAAAAAGACTCCAGAATCACCGCTATTCGTAATCGTCATAATCTTGGTAATGGTGGCACCACCATGAAAATGTTGCCTAAGCTTAAAAGCCAGTATATTGCGCGCATGGATGCCGATGATATTAGTATGCCCGATCGCTTTGCCAAACAAATCAAATTTCTTCAAGCTAATCCTCAAGTAGTCGCTATTGGAGGTCAATGTCTTTTAATTGATAAAAAAGGTAGAGTTTTTGGTGAAAAAAAATTTTCTACTGATGCTAAAGACGCCTATGAATCGATGTTTGTCGGTGTGCCCGCACAATATCCTGCCGTAATGTTTAATCTCAAACTCATCCCTAAGCAGAAAAAATGGTATGGCGGTATCAGCAATATAATTGACGATGTCAATCTATTTTTTAACATTAGTCGTTTTGGTGAAATTACCAATTTACCAGATTACGTCTTGAAATATCGTATTCATGGTCAGAATTCCACTCTAGTCGACCCCAAAAAAACTTTTAGACTCACCTTTCAACAACGTCTGAAAGCCATAAAAACTTATCATTATCGTCCAACAATTAAAGGTTGGCTCACTAATTTTGCTCAATTAATTGTTGTGAGTCTTGTTCCTAATAAACTAATTGTTCCCCTTTTCTTTTTCACCAAAGGAGTCAAATTGAGTTAATTTTCTCTTAAGATTTTACCAAACTCAATAATTTTCTAGCGTTTTAGAGAAAAATAGGTTAAAATATAACTCATGGCAAAATTAAAAACTTTTAGTTGGCCAATTAAAACCACTACTTTGAGTCAATGGTGGCAGCAATTTTGGTCAGAAATGATTATTATTTTCTTGTGGCTGATGATTTTGGCTGGCAATCTTTTAACTCCCAGCGTTTGGATTATGGGTTATGATAATATGATGCCTGAGCTTAATTTAAGCCTTGCTTGGGAAAGAAGTTTTTTTTCCATTTGGCAGGATTATCGTGGTTTAGGTGTCGTTAATAGCGTCATGGACGCCGCTGAAATTACTCGTTTACCTTGGGTGGCTTTAATTAAATTTATTTTTGGCGCTCGGCCAGTCAGATTCATCTGGTCATTAAGTATGATTTTATTAGGAGCGCTCGCCACTAATGCTCTAGCCAAACAACTTTTTCAATTAATTTTCATGGAGAAAAAAGGTCTCTCAGATTTCACCATTAAAGTCGCTGCCTTGATGACTAGCATTTTTTATTTGTTTAACCCAGCCATGATTCAATTTTTTTACACCCCATTAGAAACTTTTTCCAGCTTCTATGGTTTTTTGCCATTGATTATTTGGGCTTTTATTACTTATGTCCGCGATAGCACCTGGAAAAAGCTTTTAAGATTATTCATTATCGCTTTTCTTGCCAGCTCAGCTTTTTATGTCCAAACTTTTTTTGTCGTTTTACTCATTATTTTAGCCATTTATGCTTTTGGTTTTTTATTTCGTCTCGCCAAATTACCTAATTTAAAAAGAAAAGCCTTAGTTTTGCAAAATCATTGGCATATCTATAGTTTGAGAATTACCGTTGGCATCATTACCGTCATTATGGCTAATGCTTTTTGGTTTACTCCGCTTATTTTTACCACCATAAAAAATAGCAATGATGTTTTTAATAGCAAACAAAACATTGTTTCTACTCCTCAAGTCCAAGAAATGAATCAAACTTATGGTAAATTTAAACAAATTGTCTTACTTTATGGTTATTGGTTTGAATTCAAAGAGTATAATTATGCTCATGACAATTATTTGCCATATTTAGGTGATTGGCATGATTACTGGGAGAAATCATTAGTTAAGCTGGCTGGTTATTTTATTTTTATCCTCACTCTTTCTGGTTATATTATGAGTTTTTTCCTGATTAAAAATAAAAAATTTCTAATTGGCACCTTGGGAGTTTTTATTATCAGTATTTTAATGTTGACCGCCGGCGAAGGTTTAATTCTAGGTTCCTTTTTCCGTTTATTAAGTCGAATCAACTTTTTTCAACAAATGTTCAGGGTTAGTTTTACTAAATGGTCCACAGTCGTGAGTTTAAGTTATGGTTTGGGTCTAGGTTTATTTTTAATTTGCAGCTCTTTACTTATCCCTAAATTAAAAAAAATTCGTCAAGGAATTATTCTCTCAATTTTGCTTTTACTTAGTTCGATCATTATTAGTCGTGTTTCATTAATTTTTTCAGGTCATCTTTTTGGTTGGCAAGTCAAAGCAACTCTTCCGCCAACCTACCAAGAATTAGCCAATTTTATGAAGACACTCGACCATCATGTCACCGTTGCTTATTTGCCTATGCCCAATTATTGGGGTTGGCTTTTTTATAATTGGGGCTATAGAGGCAGTGGTTTTTTATGGCAAATGATTCCTCAGCCCATGCTTGATCGAAATTTTGACGTTTGGAGTTTATCTAATCAAACTGCTTATCAACAACTTAATTTAGCCATAGAAAGAAACGACGCTCGACTCTTAGAAAATGTCATTAAAAAATATCAATTAGCCTATTTTATTTTTGACGAGAATATTATTTACACTAATATTAACAATCATTTAATTAAATCCAGAGCTAGTAATGAAATTCAAGCTTTATTAACTAGTGTTGGCGCCAAAATGATCTGGCGACAAGAAAATATTAAGGTTTATGATTTGCATTACTTAGTTAACGATGAAGTTATCAATCTCAAACATCATTATCAAAATATATATGGTGATGACTTTCAAGGGCTCAAAGATTCAATTTATCAATTAACTGGACCATATCTTGCTAGCACTCAAGAGGACCAAGACGTGATTTACTATCCTTTCGCTCAAGAGTATCAAGAAGAAATTACTAATATTAATTGTAGTACGAATCAGTGCGAGCTGAAAGAGCAAAAAAAACTCAAACCAGTCGTTGATGCTCATAGTCAGCTTTTATTACCACAATTTAAAAAGGGAGAAACATATTTAGCAAGTGGCACCATGCATTTTCTTAATGAGAGAGAAATTGAAATTGCTTTCGAGCCACAGCTGCAACTCTTGATTGGTGGCGACTTATATAATATACCCAAATTAAATAATTTAATTCTTGACGAAATTAATTCTTCCAATTCAAGAGTGATTATTGATTTCGGCGATCGTAAGCCTTACTTAGTCGAACTAAATAAATTTACAGATTTCGCCGTCGAAATGCAAGTGGGAGAAAATTTAAATCTTAAGTTAATTGACGCTAGTCAATTAGAGACCATAGAACATCATTTAGCCATCAGTAATGATAAAGTCAAGAATTATTACTTTCCCGCGACCATTTGGCAAAAAGTCATGACTCCACCTTCCATTAATCTTAATCAGCATGATAAAATCAGCGCTATCTGGACCGCTACTAGCTTCAGACTTGATTTTCAAGAAAAAACTGGCATTAGCAATTGCGATGTATCAGAAAGAGGCCAAGTTAGTAAACAAGTCATGACACATAATGCTCTCTATCGAGCTGAGGGATGGGGCACTTTATGTGAGCATTATAGCCTAGCAAATTTATCGAGCCTCAACGATTATTTAGTTCACTTCAAGGTTCAGCATTATCAGGGACACCCTTTACAGTTTTATGTCACCGACGCCCTTACTAAACGATTAGTCATCGATCAAGTTTTAAACAAAAACTTGTCTGAACAATATTTTTATTTACCCAGACTTAAAATTTTAGATAATCAACAACACAATTTATTTTTTCATTTAGCCAATAAATCATATGGTAAAACTAGTCAGAACTTAATCAATCAAATTCGACTTATTCAATACCCGATTGATTATCTCAGTCAAATTAAAGTGATTCAGGCCAAAACCAATGAAGACCTTAAATTCAAGTCCGACGAGATACCCCTTTACCAAATTAAAAGTTGGACTCGTGACAACTTTGCTTCATATACAGTTGAAATCAATTCGCCGAACATTGATAATTCCGCTCCAGTTTCTACTCCCCCGATTCTAATTCTCAACCGAGCTTATGATCAATGGTGGCGAGCTTCAGCTAAAACTAGCGATGGTCATTTGGTAAAATTAGAACACCGACTCTATAATGGCTGGGCTAATGCTTGGCTCATTCCATCTGATTTAACCATTGAAGAGATTAAAATTGAATTTTGGCCGCAAAAATTACTCTATTGGGGCTTTGGTCTAGCCGGAGTATATTTTCTCGCCATCATTTATTTTGGCCAGAAAACTAAAAAGCACAAACGTAGTTTGCATTTATCAGAAATTCTCAAGTAATTTAGTCACTGAAAAGAGAAAGACCTCGCTTTATAGCGAGGTCTTTTGAAAACAGATGAAACTTTCTACTTGGGTTAAAATACCACCCAAGCAGTAAATGCTCCGTCGACTTTGGTGCCAGGGGCAGCCTTGGTCGAGGAACCAAAATGAATCGTGATTGCTGGATGGTCCGGCACCGTCCAGAAATGAACAGGAGTCGGAACATTAGCTCCGAACTCATCGAAGGTCTCGATGTTGCCGAAATCCTTCGGGTGAAGCAACTCCTTGAGCTCTTCCCTCCGCAGAGGGAGAAACTCCTCTAGCTCGTTTTTGGCCACGAAGTAGTACTTGTTGCCAGCGGTGAGCTGGGTGACCTGCTTGCCGTCCTCGCCGTAGGCGAGATGTTCTGGTCCAAGAATCAGACCATTGGACTTAATGTTAACTTCCCACCAGATAAGTGAGTCATTAACGTACTTCACTTCTCCCCACTGCGAATAGGGATGAGGTTGTTCCGGCCCGTCATGAACCCAAATTGTTGCTTTCGATTCTGCCAGCACTACTGCGCCCTTACGAGCGGCCAATGACCGGCCAGCGTGGACTGTTAGGTGGTTAGAATTATTGCTGCCGACCACCCAGTCCATCAGGACTGTGACGGTGGCACCAATGTTGCCGACTTCCTCAATAGAAGTATCGGGCAGCTGGAGCGACACCAATTCGGATCTATTCCTCGGGACAAAATGCCTATAGGCATTTTTGTCCACGAAGTAGTAGCTCTTGCCCTTCTCCAGGGCGTCCTCGACCGCTTCGCCATCTTCGGTGAAGACGGCGTCCGTTGAATCGGCAGTGAATGTTTCATTCACTCCAATCCAGAGCCAGATCGGGCCGCGGGTTTCCACGACTCCGTACTGCTCGTACTTGTGGGGCGTAGCAGGCTCAGAGCCGCCACCGCCACAGCCGCCAGAAAACATCACGGAACAAATCAACACGAGCGCGTACAGTCCGAAATTCTTTCTCATTTGGAACCTCCGCGGGGGTTGCCCGCACCGCTGACATCTAGGTCAGTCGGTTGTTTTTTTTGTTTCATCTATTAAAGAACTTTGAGTACTCGCTGCTGTAGTCGTTTGTGACTATGAGCAAGCTCTCAAAAGATGACTTATTATATCATAATAGCGGTTATTTGTCAATAGTTAAATATTATAAGATATCTATTTCACTCATAATTAAAAAAAAAGACCCCGCTATAGAGCGGGGTCAAAGCCTCAAAAAGTTATTAATTACAAAGTCACTTAGTCTAATAACTCACTAAATTTCTGCCATTGATTATTGAGATATCTTTTTACTTTTCCCAAGTCACTATTATCATATTTTTTACTAACTTGTAATTTTTCAATTACATTATCAACCATATCTTGATACTTTTTTTTATCAATTTTTTGCATTGATTTTTCAAAAGTTTTTACTTGATTATCCCAGAGTTTCCTCGTGTCTTCAAACAAACTCATGGTAAGTGAATTAACTTCTCCAAAAATATCTTGCACCTTTTGTTCTAAAATTTCCTTTTCTTCTTCCATATAATCACTAAATTCATCAACTTTGGATTTTAATAATTGACGACTAGCTTTACCAGATCTTGGAGCCATAAAAAACATCGCTCCAGCACCCACTACTCCGCCTAAAATAAAACCGCTCACCATTGGCCAAAAACCATTGGATTGTCTGTCTTGCATATTGACTTTCTAAAATAACACTTGATACTTTTGCAATTTTATGTTATGATTATAACACTTTTTTAAAGGAAAAGTCAATATGTTTAATATATTTAAAAAAACCAAAAATAATAATCAATCTAGTCGAAGCGTCTTCAGCGTGTCGATTTCAGAAAAAATAGTCCAAGCTGCCTTATGGGAAGCCGACCAAACAGTTAAAGTACTGCAAAAATCAGCTGCCAAACCTTATTTTAATGATAATGATTTATTAGTCAAACTAGATAGTTGTTTGCAAGAATTAGGACCTCAGGGAGAAAGCGTCCATGAAACTCTTTTTCATTTAGATTCTTCTTTTACTTTCAATCAAGAAATATTGGCTGAAAAAAAAGATATTTTTCAAAATGTCACTCAATCACTTCAGCTTGAATCATTAGGTTTTGTTTCTAATGTTGAAGCAGTCATTAATGCCAAATTAGCCCAAAATCCTGCTTTGTCACTTCAGCTAATGGTGGAATTCGTGAGTAGTAAGGTTAATTTCAGTTTATATCAGGGAAAAACTTTGCTTGAAACAGTCGTTATTGAAAATAAAAATAATTTTAAAGAAATTTTTAAAGCGGCTTTAATTCAACTCGCCACTCACCTAAAACAAGATTATACTCATTATTTTCAAGAGATTAATGAGCTTGAGCCAGCCGTCGCCGAAGCCGAGCCAATTGTAGTTAATTTTGTTTCTGCTCTCATCACTAGTGACGAGATTCAAGAAATGCTTGAAATTCTACCTACTAGTTTACCGATCAAACCTGAAGTTTTAGGTAGTGATATTTTACTTGCTTATATTCTTTTGCCCAGTGCTAATATTATTGCTAAGTCCTATGGTTGGCTACAAGAAGTCAGTGAAGAAAAGGTAGGAGTTCAGCCTGCGAGTGAACCACCAAGTGAACCAGTTATGACTCAAGAGCCATCAGTCACTTTATCTAGACAAAAAAACTTCACCATTCCGAAAGTGGCAGAGTCAGATTTTGCTTCAGTCACTCAACCCAATCAAAAAAAGCCAGCTAATTATAAAAAAATAGCCATCATTTCTTCTTTATTAGCACTAATTGTTCTTATTATTCTTGCATTCTGGTATACTCTAGCTCAGACTACTGTCACTATCGCTCTTACTCCCAAAGTAACTATGATCAATAAGAATTTAGAAGTAGTAATTGATCCTTTAGCGACATCAGCCGACTACGAAAATCTTGTCTTACCAGGAGAAATTATTACTAAGGAAATTAAGCATTTTGTGACTTTGAATACCACCGGCGAAAAAGATGCTGGTGAGAAAGCTTATGGTAAGGTTGACATTATCAATAAACGCACCGAAGAAAAAAAACTAGCCAAAGGCACGGTCATTACTCATAATGGAGTCAGCTTTCTACTTAATGACGACATTACTATTCCCGCTGCTGAAAAAACAGAAGTAGAGGGTGGTGAAAAAATAACTTTTTCTAAAAAGGATGCCAATGTTACCGCTCAAAATCCAGGCGAGAAAGGCAATCTGAAAAATGAGACTAATTTTAAAATCGACAACTACTCGACTGATGACTTAGAGGCAAAGTCAGTTGAAGACTTTAAAGGCGGCACTGACAAGACTCTTAAAGTTTTTGCCGCTGAAGACGAGAAAAAAGCCCTTGCCATCGCCCAAGAAGAGTTATTGGAAGTAGCTATTGAAGAAATCGGTGAGAAACAAGGGGACGCCTATTTAGTTTTACAAAAGGATAAGTTAGAAATCACCAATAAAAAATTTGATGCTAAGATCGGTGATGAAACAGAAGAAGTTGAATTGGAAGTATTAGCCACTATTCCAGTTATTTCCTATAAATTAGACGAATTAGGTCCACTCTCTGCTGCCACCTTAGAAAAAGAATTACCCGAAAGTTATGGTTTAATTGGCGACAAGCCAAGTTATTTATCTGCTATTAATGAGGAAAAAACCAATAATGACCCCAGTAAAATTTACCTTGATGTCGATGTATCACAAGAGATTCAAGCTATTATCGACCCCGAGCAAATTCGTAGCCAATTATTGGGCGCTAATACTCTTAAAGCTGAAAACATTTTGAAAAACTTAGCCGAAGTCAAAAATTACACAATTTCTTGGAGTAATAGCCTAAAACCCAAAATTAGTGGTAAAATACCCAAAATGAGTGGAAAGGTAATAGTTGAAATCAACACCAATTGATCCAGAACTAATCGTCAAAAGATATCGGTTGGCCTTATTAAAAGGTCAGCCTTTACCTGATTTAAAAAATCAAAACCGTAGAAAAAGTCATCATAATTGGTTTTTTGGCATTATTTTTTTATTTGGCATATTTCTTTTAGGCCAATCACTCTTGCCATTAGTTAAGGCATCTTGGCAAATATTTTGGGAACAACAAACTCAAGCAATTTACCCCTTGCCAATGGATGTTTTTTTAGCTAAAGCCAATACTGGTCCGAAGATCTTGGGTGAGTTTACTAACTTCAATCACCATCAGCCAGTAGTTTTAGAATCATTAATTGATTATGGTAATTTAGAAAACTGGTTTGGCAATCATCAACTCACTTCTAAGCCAACAGAGACTACATACTTGCTTCATATTGATAAACTCAATATTAAAAATGCTTTGGTCAAGGTCGGTGGTACTAATATCGATCATAATTTAGTTCAATTTAATACTGATGTAGAGCTTGGCGATTATGGCGCTCCAGTGATTTTTGGTCATTCGATTTTAAGACAATTTTATAATCCAAAAGAAACTAACAAAGATCGTTATAAATCAATTTTTTCCACCATTATGACGCTAAAAATTGGGGATGAAATTAAAATTGAAACTGGGAATCTTACTTATACTTATACCGTCACTGAAAAAAAAGAAGTTCCGCCAGAAGATGATTATATTTTGGCTCAGAACACTAATGTTCGACAAATAAAATTAGTCACTTGTACTCCAGAAGGTACCTATTTAAGGAGAGGTGTCATTACTGCAGAACTCAAAATATGAAAATCTTAGCTCTTGACTACGGGAAAGCAAGGGTTGGCGTTGCTTTTGCGACCGGAAAAATCGCCGAACCAATTAAGGTTTTGCCTCACAATGAAAAACTCTTTGATCAAATCATTCAATTTGTTCTTGATTGGGAAATTGAAAAGCTTATTATTGGTTTAAGTGAAAATACTATGGCTGTGGAGACGAAAGCTTTTGGCGTTAAATTGAGTACTAAAATAAATATTCCCATCATCTATCAAGATGAAACCCTGAGCAGCTATCAAGTTAGAAATAAATTAAAGCAATTACCGCTCAAAAAAAGACAAGGACCAATTGATCATTATGCCGCGGCTGTGATTTTACAAAATTATTTAGACGATAATTATTGAGCAGGACACGGGAATCGAACCCGTCTCTTATCCTTGGGAAGGATACATACTACCGATGTACTAGTCCTGCCATAAGAACAATTTTATTTATTATACCATTGAATTAAAATAATTAGTGCTATAATTACCACCAGTATTTAAATTCTAAATTAGAAAGATGAGATGAAAAAAAATTTTTGTCAAAGCTGCGGCATGCCCATGAGTCAAGATCCAGCTGGCGGCGGTACTAATAGCGACGGTAGTCAAAACGAGCAATATTGTAGCTATTGCTATCAAAATGGAGAATTCACCTCTGCTCATATCCAAACAGCCCAAGAAATGCAAGTTTTTTGTATGAAAATTATGCAAGAAAAAGGCATGTCAAAATTTATGTCTTGGCTATTTACTAGAGGAATTCCTAAATTGGAGCGTTGGCAAAAAACGGAAAAAGAGGCATAAATGGTTCATCTTGTTTATACTGATAAGCGTGAAAAAGAGCTGGCCCTAATTTTATCTGGCAAGAAAACTATGGTTATCAGAGGTGCCGCAGGGAGAAAAATTCCTCACAGTCGAGTTTATGCTGGAGAACTTATTTATTTTATGGAAAAAGGGAGTCAGAAAATTACTGCTCAAGCTATTGTTAAAGATGTCCATAATTACACTAAACTGCTTGATGATGAAATTAAAAGCATTCTTGAAAAAAATCAAGCCAAATTACTCTTGTCTGATCGGCAAAAAAATAGATGGCATAAAAAATGTTTGTGCTTAGTTGAATTTGAGCAAGTAAGAAAAATAGAGCCTCTAGCTTTTGACCATCAGTCCAATATGGACGATTGGCTAATCATAGAAAAAATAGCTGACATAGTCATTGGTACTAGCAAACCTTTTAATTATCAGCAGGCAAAATTTAAAAAATGAGTTATTTTAATTACTATCGCTTTCAACAATTAATAAAATTATTTAGTGAATTAGAGATAAAACAATTATCTATCTTGGCTTAATTATTATTATTTGATTAATACCGCCTTATTAGACTTAGTGGATTTTACCATTAAAATAAAGTAAACTGAGTGCCTGCATTAGCTGGAACTTTAAAATTAAAATCAACGGGGCAGGTAATTAATCTATTCCATTTATTAAAAAACTTTATATGACCACGATTGCGACCATAATCATAAAGGTCACGAGTCACTTTAACATCCTGCAAACAATATTGTGCTAATTCATCGAATCTTTTTTCTCGATAATAACGAATAGCATCGAGACCGTCACCAGTTTTTTTTTGATTAATGGTAGCTTGCGCGCAAGCATCTAAACCAATACGGTGACCAGCTGATTTTTTTATTTGTAACATTAAATCAAGTGTCGGCAACTTACTCATCTCACCATGATAATAGGGTGTGAAAGTTGGAAAATCAAAATTATCAATATTAAAACCAATAATGACGTCAGCTGCTTCTAGAATTGGGAAAAGCTCTGACAAGTCTTTCTCAAAAAAACCTCTCATTTCTCCCTCGCCACTCAAGCCCTCTCTTTGACATATACCCACAAAAGAAATTCCTAATTGCTCAGGGAAATAACCTCCTACTTCTTCAAATGTCTTTTGCGTCTCTACGTCTAAAATTATTTGTTTCATAACGAAGATTCCTTTTTACCATTTTTTTCATAAAAAATCAAGAGTGAGTTTTAGTCTTTTTTAGAGTTATAATATAGTGATGTTTATATGGAGAATTCTGACCAAAATACCCAGTCATTTATTTACCAATCAATGGCTTCAAGCTCAGCAAAAATCAATTTTATCAGCGGCCACTGTTATTACCGTTGCTAATTTATTAGTTTCCCTTTCCGGTCTCTTGCGCGACCGAATGCTTTTAGCTAAATTCGCAGACAATCTTTCATCATTGCAGGCCTATGACGCCTTTCGAGTTGCTTTTCAAATTCCAGACCTTCTTTTTCAGCTTTTTATTGTTGGCGCCTTATCAGCTTCTTTTGTGCCTATTTTTACTATCATGAAGAATAAAAGTGAAAAGAATGCTTTTGCTTTAGTTAATATTGCCATGAATTATTTGATCTTATTTTTTGGTCTCGCGGCTATTATTATTGCCATTTTTGCTCCTGCTATTACTCATTGGCGCATTGGATCAGCTTATTCAAGTGAGCAAGTAGATATGGTTATCAACTTAACCAGAATTATGATGATTGCTCAATTATTTTTTGCTATTTCAAGTTTTTTTTCCGGCATGCTGCAAAGCTATCAAAGATTTATTATTCCCGCCTTAGTACCTTTACTTTATAATGGTGGCATTGTCCTCGGCACTTATGTTTTTTATCCATTTCTTGGAGTATATGCTGCTGGTCTAGGAGTTGTTTTGGGAGCTTTTGCTCACATGATTATTCAGTGGCCTTTTGTTCGGAAGCTGAATTGGCGCTATCAATTTAATTGGAATTATAAATTTCCAGGTATTCAAAAAATGTTTTGTTTAATGCCAGCCCGCACTTTAACTTTGGGTATTAATGAAGTTCAAAATTTTGGCTTATCTTATTTCGTCACCAGTGTTGCTGGTTTAGGCTATACTTTTTTTGTTCTTGCTAGAGCCTTGGTCATTATGCCGATTAGATTTGTTGGTGTTCCCATTGGTCAAGCTTCTCTTCCTTTTTTAGCTAATTTATCAGCTGATGATGACACTAATCGCTTTAAAAAAATAGTTTTACAATCTCTCAATCAGATTGCCTATCTTGCTTGCCCTGCTGCCGTCTTGCTACTTATCTTGCGTATTCCAGCTGTTCGTCTGGTATTTGGTACTAAGAATTTTCCTTGGGAAATGACTGTACTCATCGGTCGCATGGTCGCTCTGATGGCTATTTCCATTCCTGCTCAAGCCATGTTTCATTTGTTAGTAAGAGCTTTTCATGCTCTCAGAGACACTTTTACCCCTTTTATTATTTCAGTTTTTACCACTTGTCTTTTTTTTATCGGCACTGCTATTTCTGTCAAAATGGAGCATGATCAATTATTAGGCATCGCTCTCACTATTGGTTTGGTCGCTATACTCGAAGCCTTTTTATACATCATTTTTCTTAATTGGAAACTAAAAAAACTATTTACTTTTAATTTTGTCATTACTCAGTTAAAAATATATTTCATTAGCGCTATTATGGCTATTAGTTTATATATTCCTTTTAAATTTTTAGATCAAGTAGTTTTTGATACTACTAAAGTAGTTCCGCTTTTAGCTTTAACTGGCATTACCGCCGTTGTTGGTCTCACTGTTTATATTTTATTATCAATGCTATTTAGAATTCAAGAAATGGAAATTTTAATCAAATTATTTCAATCATTTAAAATTAAACCAGGTAAAATGGAACCAAAATTACTTTTGCCACCTACAGAAATTATTAATGAAGTGGACAACAGCGATGTATAAATCGACTTTTTTAGGTTATAATAAGTCAAAAAGGAAGGAAATAAATGTACTCATTTAAAAAATTTGATGACTTAGTGAAAAATAGTTTAGTACATCTCGAAAATGAATTAAATAGTTTGCGTACAGGCGGGGCAAGCCCACAGCTTCTTGACAGCGTTAAAGTTGAAGCCTATGGTGCTCAAATGAAAATAACTGAATTGGCCGCCATCAATGTGCCAGATCCTTGTTCTTTAGTCATTAGTCCTTGGGATCCAAGCGTTATCGGACCAATTGAAAAAGCCATTCAGCAAGCTGGCATCAATCTTAATCCTATAGTAGATGGCAAAATTATTAGAATTACCGTTCCACCTCTCACTGAAGAATCTAGAAGAAGTTTAGTCAAGACCCTGCATCAAAAAATCGAAGAAGGAAAGATTGCTATCAGAAATATACGAACCGACATCAAACAAGAGATAGAAGCTCAAAAGGGTACGCCAGGTATTTCTGAAGACCACATCGATCAAGATTTGGAAAAATTAGAAAACGAAATTAAAAAAATCATTAAACAAATCGAAGACTCTGGAGCATTAAAAGAAGAAAAGTTACTTAAGGTTTAGTCAATGTCATTTTTTACTCTTATTATTTTTCTCTTAATTTTGTCAGTCATCGTCGTGGTACACGAGTTTGGTCATTTTATTTTTGCCAGAAAATTTGGCGTTAAAGTTAAAGAATTCGGTATTGGTTTTCCTCCTAGGCTTATTAAATTGGGCCGTTGGTGGCAAACGAATTTTGTTTTGAACCTAATTCCTTT
The DNA here is from genome assembly GCA_964566525.1 of uncultured Pseudomonadales bacterium. Classification (GTDB taxonomy): domain Bacteria; phylum Patescibacteriota; class Microgenomatia; order UBA1400; family PJMF01; genus CAZMIQ01. The sequence continues at coordinate 16,444 of CAZMIQ010000012.1, forward strand.
GGGTGGTTACGTCAATATGGCTGGAGAAAATGGTGTGAATGAGCACGAAGGTCATCAGTCAGCTACAAAAAAAAATTATCAATTTTATCAAAAAAAACCTTGGCAAAGATTTATCATTATTTTTGCTGGCCCAGGAGTAAATTTTATTTTATCAGCCATAATTTTTATGTGGGTTTATAGTTATTTGGGCATTCCCCAAAAAGTTGAAAATTCAGTTTTTATTGATGGAGTTGAGGAAAACTCTCCTGCCGCCGAGGCGAAATTATCCGAAAATACGAGAATTATTGCTTTGATCAATCAAGCTGGAGAAAAATTGGTGGCTAATAATCGAGATGAAGTGGCAGCTTTCATTGCTCAGCATCAGGGTCAAAATTTAACTATCGTCACTACTGGCCCTTGCCAAGCAAATCAATGCGAGTTAAAAGAATATCCACATCTTGCTTATATTCGCACTAACGATGAAAAACCAAAAAACTCTGGCTCCCTAGGCATTGCCTTGTCGGAATTCCAGCTATTTTTTTATCCATGGTATCAGCAAATTCCCCTTAGTGTCTATCATGGTAGCAAACAATCCATTTGGATGGCTCAGGAGATGCTTGGTGGTCTAGCCAAGGGATTAACCAGTTTATTTAAAAAAGAAGAAAGTGATTTAGTAATGATGGGTCCTGTCGGGATCGTTTCAGAATTAAACAAACAAAAAACTTTCCAAGAGGGATTTTTAGCCATTATTCAATTTGCCGGTTTATTGTCATTAAATT
>CAZMIQ010000013.1:0-11673 GCA_964566525.1 uncultured Pseudomonadales bacterium
CTTTCTCCGGTCCCCAAAAGTTAAAAATCACTGATTTAGACCAAATGGAAGCCACCACTATTGATCATAATTTATCTTTTTTCTTTCCTATTCATCAAACCAATCATCGTAAGAGTTTCAATTACTTTATTCTTGCCAGTGATAATCGTTTTAATGAGCTTAATTTTTAATTGCATTTATTTGACACTAAGTATATAATAAGTCCTAGATGTTTTATTTGTTTTTATCAATCTTAATTCCATTTTTTATTTTTTATTTAGCTAAAGGTGACGAGGTATTGATTTATTTAATCTTTATTTTAATTTTAGTTTGTTTATTTTTCGTAATAGTTTATAATTAAAAATTAATTATGATAATAATTGTAATATAGAAAGAAAAATGAAAGCAAATCAAGCAGTTTTAGTAGTAGGAGATAAAAAATTGGTTTTAGCTGATGTAATAACAGTAGCTAAAAATAATCAAAAGGTAACTTTAACTAAAAACAAGAAAGTTTGTCAAAAAATTAATGCTTCTTCGGATTTTATTGATCAGGCAGTGGCTAGTGGACAGGCGATTTATGGCGTGACGACGGGCTTTGGCGGCATGGCCAATAAATCGATTTCTCCTGAGGACGCAGCAGCCTTACAAGAACATTTGATTTGGTTTTTGAAAGCAGGTGCTGGTCAGCGTTTAGCAAAAGCTGACGTTAGAGCAGCTATGCTTTTGCGAATGAATTCGCATACTTATGGAGCTTCAGCTATTCGTTATGAATTAATTGAGAGAATGGCTGTTTTTTTAAATGAAGATATTATTCCGCATGTATATGATTTAGGTTCGATTGGCGCTAGTGGTGACTTAGTGCCTTTAGCGCATATTACTGGCGCTTTATTTGGTTTAGATGAGGCTTTCAAGGTTGATTATCAAGGAAAGGAAATGTCTTGTATTCAAGCTTTAAAAAAATTAGGTTTGCCGCGCTTGCCATTAAAGGCAAAAGAAGGTTTGGCAATGGTCAATGGGACTTCAGTGATGACCGCGATTGCAACAAATTGTTTAGCTGATGCTTATGCAGAGTCAGCCTTGGCTTTATCGGTCCAAGCAATGATGATTCAAGCTTTAGGTGGCACTGATCAATCTTTTCACCCCTTTATTCATCAATTGAAACCACATGCGGGTCAAGTTTGGTCAGCAGAAAAAATGATAGAATTATTAGAAAATTCAAAATTAAGTCAAAACGAGATGCAAGGCGAGCATGACTTTAAAGAAGAGGAATTAATTCAAGATCGATATTCGATTCGGTGTTTGCCTCAGTATTTGGGACCAGTATTTGATGGTTTACATGAGATTAGCAAACAAGTAGAGGTAGAAGTTAATTCGGCAACCGACAATCCTTTAATTGACGCTGAAAAAAAACAAAGCTATCATGGCGGTAATTTTTTGGGTCAATATATTGGAGTTGGTATGGATAGATTAAGATACTTATTGGGTTTAGTAGCTAAACATTTAGATACACAAATTGCACTTTTGGTCGCGCCTGAATTTAATGGTGGTTTACCGGCTTCATTAGTGGGCAATGTGGAGAGAAAAGTTAATATGGGTTTGAAGGGCTTGCAAATATCAGGCAATTCAATTGCACCTTTGATTACTTTTTATGGTAATTCATTAGCAGATCGTTATGCGACACATGCTGAACAATTTAATCAAAATATTAATAGCTTAGGTTTCGGGTCGGCAAATTTAGCGAGAACTTCATTAAATATTTTCAAACAATATTTAGGGATTGCTTTAATTTTTGCAGTCCAAGCAGTAGAGTTAAAAACTTATCAAAAATTTAAACATTATGATGCGAGTCGAACTCTTTCTCCCAAGACTAAAGATTTGTATATCGAAGTAAAAAAGTTATTAGGTAGTAAAGTGAGTGTTGAGCGACCGTTGATTTGGAATGACAATGAGCAAAGTTTGGATGTTTATATTGCAAAATTAGCTTATGATTTAAATTCAAATGGAAGTCAATTAATTAAAGCAAATGATTCTATTTATCAAGATTTATTAAAACAAAGAAAATAATTAAAAATATTTTTTATTTTTAAGTTTATCAGGTAGATAACTTTGCTTGTCTTCATTGTATTTTTGATAATTCTCTCCATATTGCCATTGTTTCATAAGTTTGGTGGGAGCATTACGCAAAAATAAAGGGATTTCTAAATCGCCATATTGCTCTAAATCAGCTAAAGCTAAAAAATAGGCGTCATGAGCTTGTCTTGATTTTTGACAGTTACTTAAATAAGCTACTCCATGAGCTAAGTTTATTTGAGCTTCTGGCATGCCAATATTGATTATCGCTTGATAAACTTGATTAGCGACCACTAAAGCAGTGGGCACGGCTAAACCAATATCTTCACTTGCAAAAATAATCATTCTTCTAGCTATATATTCTGGTTGCTCGCCATTTTTGAGCATTCTAGCTAAATAATACAAAGCCGCACTAGTTTCTCCGGCTCGCATCGATTTAATGAAAGCCGAGATAGTATTATAATGTTCTTCTCCTTGACGATCATATTTGAGAGTTTGCTGGGCACTAGCTTGTAAATTTTTTAATTTAAAATCATTAAATGTTTCCCAAGTGTTTTCAATTAAATTAAGTAGGCGTCGAGCATCACCGTCTGCATAATTAATGAGCCAAGTTTGCGCTTTTGGACTAAATTTATTTTTAGGATTAATTTTTTGATAGTAACTTTGGGCTTTAATAAGTATTTGTTGTAAGTCTTGCTCATTTAAAGAGGTGAAACGAAAGACACGACATCTAGATAATAAAGCATTATTAATGGTAAAACTGGGATTTTCGGTAGTAGCACCAATTAAGATTATTTCACCTGATTCAATATATGGTAAGAGAAAGTCTTGTTGAGCTTTATTAAAACGATGAATTTCATCTAAAAAAATTACTGGAGACCCATAAACTAAGCCGGTGAGACTAGAATGGTTTTCTCGACGTTCTTTATTAATAATAGCTTTAAGATCATTTTTACCCGCCGCAACTGCACTAACTTCATAATAATTTCTTTGGGTGTGCTGAGCTATTAAACGGGCAAGAGTAGTTTTACCAACTCCTGGAGGACCACAAAAAATCATTGAATAAATCTTTTCTTTAATAATAGCTTGATAAAGGGGTTGACCCTTACTCATTAAATTTGCTTGACCGATAAAGTCATTTAAATTATTAGGTCTTAAGATTGCTGCCAATGGGACATTAATTACTTGCTCCATGCGTTTAATGATTAATTTTACGTCGGTATTTATTAGCTACTTTAATTTTAGCAATTTCATGTTCTAACAAAGCGAGAGCGTGAGCATATTCATCTTCGTCATCAATTTGTTCTTTCATTAATTCTTGAGCTCTTTTTTTAGCTTGTTCCGCTAAGACCAAATCAATTTCAGCAGCTGGTTCAGCTTCCCCGACTAAAATTGTGAGCTGATTATCAGAGAATTCTGCTAAACCAAAGTCAATGGCCATACTAATAATATGCTCAGGATCACGACTTTCTTCTTCAAAAATTATTAATTCGTCAGCATTTAAGGGAGCCATATATGGCGCATGCTCAGCTAGAATACCAGCTTGTCCGTCTTTAGTCGGTAGAATAACTTCATGAACTGGCTGATCATAGATGACTTTTTCTGGAGTGATAATTTTTAAACTAAATTTTTTCATAATTTATTTACTTGCTTCTAAAACATCTTCAATATCACCTTTAAGATAAAAGTCTTGTTCACTAATATGATCTAATTCACCACTCAGAATCATCTTAAAGCCTCTGACTGTGTCGCCAATTTTGACATATTTACCTGAATTACCAGTGAATTGTTCAGCAACAAAGAATGGCTGTGAAAGAAACTTTTGGACTTTTCTTGCTCTAGCAACTAATATTTTATCATCATCTGATAATTCTTCCATACCTAAGATGGCAATAATATCTTGCAAATCTTTATAGCGTTGTAAAATTCTTTGGACTTCTCTAGCCGTATCATAATGTTCTTGACCAACAATATCAGCAGACAAAATGGTAGAACTGCTATCAAGTGGGTCAACTGCTGGATATATGCCTAGTTCAGATAAAGCCCGATTAAGAACGACGGTAGAATCCAAATGAGCGAAAGTAGTAGCAGGAGCTGGATCAGTTAAGTCGTCAGCCGGCACATAAACTGCTTGGACTGAGGTAACTGAACCATCTTTAGTTGAGGTAATTCTTTCTTGTAATTGACCCATTTCTTCGGCTAGAGTTGGTTGATAACCGACCGCTGATGGAATACGACCTAAGAGAGCAGAAACTTCGCTCCCAGCCTGAGTGAAACGGAAAACATTATCAATAAATAAAAGTACATCTTTTTTTTCAACGTCACGGAAATATTCGGCCATGGTTAAACCAGATAAAGCGACTCTTTGTCTAGCTCCTGGTGGCTCACTCATTTGACCAAAAACTAAGGCAGTTTTATTAATGACGCCTGAATCAATCATTTCATGATATAAATCATTACCTTCTCTAGTTCTTTCTCCTACTCCAGCAAAAACAGAATAACCACCGTGCTCTTGAGCGATATTAGTAATTAATTCTTGAATTAAAACAGTTTTGCCGACACCGGCGCCACCAAAAAGACCGACTTTGCCACCCTTAATAAAAGGACAAATTAGATCGATAACTTTAATACCAGTTTCAAAAATTTCAACACTATTTTTTTGTTGGGCAAAGGTGGGAGCGTGACGATGAATAGGGTGTCTGACAATTTGAGCAGGAATAGCATCTTTTCCGTCGATAGGCTGACCGGTAACATCAAGCATTCTGCCAAGAATTTCTTTACCAACAGGGACAGTAATTGGAGCATGAGTATTTTCTACGACCATGCCTCTTTTAAAACCATCAGTGCTACCCATAGAAACGGTGCGAACGCAATTGCCACCAAGGTGTTGTGCGACTTCTAAAGTAATTGTTTGTTGTTTAATTTTAACGAGAAGGGCGTCATTGATTTTAGGTAAATCATTAGTAAATTCAACATCAACTACTGGCCCAATAATTTGAGTGATTTTTCCGGTTTGTGTTTCAGCTTTTTTATTTGACATATATTCTTTCTAATTTTTATTCTAAAGCGGCTCGACCAGCGCTAATTTCAGCTATTTCTTGAGTAATTTTACTTTGTCTTAATTGATTATAAGTTAAAGTTAAAATCTCACCCATGTCATTAGCAGCATCGGTGGCGTTTTTCATAGCGAACATTCTTGCACTTTCGACAGAAGCTTTACTTTCTAAAACAGCATAATATAAAATCATTTTAATTAATAATAAAAAGATGACTTCAACTAATTCAGTTCTACCTGGTTCAATCATGTAATTGGTTTTTTGTTTAGTTTTGGGAGCAAAATTATCTAGATTGACTTCCCATTCGTCGCTAATTCTTTGAATTTCTTGTTCACTAAGTGGCAAGACTTGCCTCATCATCGGCACTTGCTTAAGAGTATTAATATACTGAGTGTAAAAAATAACGACTTTTTGATATTTACCAGAATAAAATGCTTCCTTGATCACCTTAAAAATAGCATTTAACTCACTATGTTTAACGTCTTCATTTAATTGATTAAAGGAAGCGATAATGGGTTGATCTAAACGTCTAATCATTTTTTCGCCTTTTTTACCCATCACCAACCATTCGAAATCTACTTCAATGTGACTACGTTTGTCTTCAGAATTTAGTTGGTCGAACGGATAACGAATCAAAATTTCTGGTTTTGATATCACTTGTCTAATTTTTTTTTCTAATTGAGTATGAAAGCTACCACATAAACCACGATTAGAGGTAATTACAACACCTAAGACTTTTTTAAGCGGTTTTTCTTGAACAAATGGATGAACAATTTGATTTTTTTTAATAAAGTGAGAAAAAGTGCTAAGAAAACTAATAGTTTCAGCAGCAAAAGGTCTAGCTAAATGACTTTGATTGACAGCTTTACGCATATTAACCGTAGCAATCATTTGCATGGCTTTAGTTAGTTTAGCCGTGTTTTTGACTGATCTGATTCTACGCTTGATTAATTTAATTGATCCAGCCATAATTAATTACTAGCCTTAAATACTTGATGATGTTTTTCTAGGGCAGATTTTAGTTCTGCTTCTACTTCAGTGGTTAAATCTTTAATTTGAGTGATTTGTTTGAGAGCTTTTTTGTCTTGCTCGCGTAAATAAGTAAGAAGACTGCGTTCGTAGTCCTGAACTGCTTCAACTTCAATTTCATCAATCAAACCTTGATTTAATGCATATAAAACTGCGACTTGTTCAGCCATTTTTAGTGGTGCATATTGATTCTGCTTGAGTAATTCGACAGCGCGTTTACCTCTTTCAATTTGAGTACGAGTTTTTTCATCCAAATCAGAACCAAATTGAGTGAAAGCTTCTAATTCTCTAAATTGAGCTAAATCAACTCTGAGCCGACCAGAGACTTTTTTCATCGCTTTGGTTTGGGCGCTACCACCAACTCTTGAAACTGATAAGCCAGCATTAACAGCTGGTCTGATACCGCGATAAAATAAATCTGTCTCTAAATAAATTTGTCCATCAGTAATGGAAATGACATTGGTAGGAATATAGGCGCTACTATCGCCAGCTTGAGTTTCAATAATGGGGAGTGCAGTTAATGAGCCACCACCAAAATCTTTATTAAGGCGGGCAGCTCTTTCTAAAAGTCGAGAATGCAAATAGAAAACATCTCCTGGATAGGCTTCACGACCAGGTGGACGACGAAGAATTAAAGAAATTTGGCGATAAGCAACGGCGTGTTTGGATAAATCATCATAAATGACTAAAGCATCTTTGCCCTTTTCCATAAAATATTCACCAATAGCGGCACCAGCATAAGGAGCAATATAAGAATAGGCAGCCGGTTCACTAACACCAGCGTTGACAACCACAGTGTAGTCCATAGCACCTGCTTGTCTTAATTGTTCGACTAAGCGAGCAACTTTTGATTCTTTTTGACCAATGCTGACATAAATACAAATCATGTCTTGACCTTTTTGATTAAGAATAGTGTCAATAGCAATAGCAGTTTTACCTGTTTGACGATCACCAATAATTAATTCGCGTTGACCTCGACCAATAGGCACCATAGCATCGATAGCTTTAATGCCAGTCTGCAAAGGAACACTAACGCTTTGGCGCGTAATGACTCCTGGTGCAATTTTTTCGATTGGATTATATTTTTCGGCTTTAATATCACCTAAATCGTCAATTGGTTGACCCAAAGGATTAACTACTCTGCCAATTAATTCGTCACTAACGCCAATTGCTAGAATTTTATTAGTTTGTTTGACTTTTTGTCCTTCTTTAATTTGTTTGTCATCGCCAAGAACGATAGCTCCAATATGAGTATCTTCTAAATTTAAAACTAAGCCAATTTCTCCTTGTTCAAATTCAACCATTTCACCACTCATGACATCAGCTAAGCCGCTAATTTTGGCGACACCGTCAGCTATTTCAGTAATAGTGCCAATTTTTTCCTCTTTAAATTCACGGTTGAAACTTAAAGCTTGTTTTTTTAATTGTTCGATAATAAGATTGTTTGTCATATAATCCTTAATATATTTATGTTTCTAAAAGCTTTTGCTTGAATTTTATTAATTGAGCATCTAAAGTAAAATCAAAAAAATGGTCATTAGCTTCAATTATATAGCCTAAACCAATTGATTTTTGTTTCATAATTAAATCAATATGCTTAGCATAAAACTTGTTAATTAAGAAATTTTTAATTTCCTCTTGAGTTTTTTTGTCTGGCACTTGATCTTGATAATAAATAAAAGCTTGGATGGTTTGTGTTTGATTATTTAATTCTTTTTGATAAAGTGATAAAATTTCATTTATATTTTTTAACTGTTTGTGTTTTTTCAAAAGTTTTAAATAACCAACAAAGTTTTCTTGTTGTTCTTTTTTGTCACCAATAGCTAATAATTGGTGCAGGGTTTTTACATAGTTGGTTATTTTAACTTTTGCCATATTAAGCTTTCATACCTGACTCTAAATATTGACGACTGATTTTACTAGAATCTTTTTTTTCAACAATAAGATTTTTAAGTCCAATAGTGATAATATCTGTTAATTCACTTTTGGCTTCTAAAATCATTTTTTCTTTGGCAACTTTTACTTGTCTTTCTCCCGAATTAATGATTTTTTTAGCTTTTTCTTTAGCTTCTTGGACAATTTTTTCTTCTTGAATTTGACCTAGTTGCTTAGCCTCACTAATAATATTTTTGGCTTTTTTTCTAGCATTAGTTAGAATTTCTTCTTGCTGAGTTTTTGCCTGATCTAAGGCTTGTTGGGCTAATTGGGCGTTTTTGACTCCGCTATCAATTTCGTCTTGTCTTTTTTGGATAAAACCAATAATTTTGCCTAAAGCGAATTTACGTAAAATCCAATAGAGGATAAGAAAATTGACTAATTGAGCAATAAACGTTTTCCAATCAACACCTAAGGCAGTTAATAATTCCATTGATGTTTTCCTTTAGGCAAATAAAATAATTAATGAGAGTACTAAAGCGTAAATGCCAGTGGACTCACAAATGGCCATCATCACAAAAACCAGTGAAGTAACCTTATCACTAACTTCTGGATTGCGTCCAATTGCTTCGAGAGCACGACCAGCAACAATACCTTCACCAATAGCAGGACCAATAGCTCCTAAGCCCATACATAAACCGACGCCGACATATTTTAAAACTTCCATTTCCATATAACCTTTCTTTATTTTTAATATTTCTAATTAATAATTTATACTATTTCCATCGCGCTACTAATAAAGATAGCGGAGAGTAAAGCAAAAACATAAGCTTGAATAACTGAAGAAAAAAGCGTAAGGGCGAAAAAAGGCAGAGGGACGACAAATGGAGCAAGAGTACTCATGACTAAAAGTAAAACTTCGCCAGCAAAAACATTGCCAAACAAACGGAATGAAAGAGAAAGAACTTTGGCTAATTCGCCGATAATATCCATGAGACCTAAAATAAAGGCTAAGGGATTAGAGAAATTAAACCATTTTTTAAGATATTTAAGCCAACCATTATAAAAAATAAAAAGAAATTGACTTAAAAAAACAGTAATTAGAGTCATCATTAAGACTGCGCTATAGTCAGCCAAGACAGAACGGAAAAGAGAAATGTCACCAATTTTAATGGCGCCTAACCCTGGAATAAGAGTAAAAAGATTGGAAATGAGAATAAAGAAGAAAAAAGTAAAAATTAAAGGAAAAATTTTTTTGGTTTTGTCATGATCACGAGTAATTTTATCTAATTGACTATAGGCAGCAGAAAAAATCATTTCTAAAATTAATTGTGGTTTATTGGGAACTTTTTGCCAATGATTAGCCACATAGATTAACATGTAAGCAATCGACCAAGAAATTAATAATTGTAAAATAAAAGTAGTAGTAAAATTAAAACCACCAATGGTAAATAAAACGCTAGGACCTAAATTAATTGGTGGCATATTATTTTTGTTTCTGTTGATTATTAAATTTTTTACAAAGGTAAATGACTAAAGCATTAGTACAAACAAAAGCTAAAGCCATGCCTATTATAAAGAAAATTGGTTTTTTGTCAAGGAGCAAATCTAACATCCAACCTAAACCACCAAAGAGAATGACACAGACAACCACTGAAAAAGTGGCAATAGGCAAAGTTTTTAGTCTTAATTTAAAGAAATGAATTGTCATATATTGTTTATAAGAAGAAGATATTATAACATAAAAAATGAAGAAAAAAGACTCCTCATTAATGAGAAGTCTATATTTTTCAAGTAAGTGATTTTACCAGCACCACCAGAGAAAACATTTCTCCTTTTTTTCTTGATTCTCTTCTGTGATCGTGCCATTTTCAATTTGTTCAGCATCTGGTTGTTCAGGAGCAACTGGTGTTTCAGGTGTGGGAACATCAGTCACAACATCATTGCTAACTCCAAGCTCATTTTCTTGAGTGTCCAGATTGCCTGTTGACTCAATAGCGGGAGTGGGGCTTTGACTAGTGGTTTCATTAGTTTCTTTTGCTACTGATTGAGTTTGGGATGCAGATTTAACGCTAGTGGAAGCACTATATATTTTCTCGCTAGCACTTGGTTGATTGCCATGTAAATAATAAGCTGTTTTTTGAGTTTGTGTTCGGAAAGCTAAAATATTACTCCATTCACCAATATTATCATCTTTTTGACCTCTAATTTTAACATAATAAAGAGTGTTGGGGGCGAGATTGTAAATAGTATGAGCTTGGACTCCCTCATAACCTAAATTAACTTTTTCTCCGTGTTCTTCGGCATGTGAATGAGTAGAAAAACTAATGACAAAAGTAGACGTATTGTTAATAGGAGTAAAGTATAAAGTAGCTTGATTTAAATCGGCTCTTATTTCAAATAATTCTGGAGTAGATGAGGGGAATTCATGAGCAAAAGTATTAATAGGATTAAGAATACTAATAATACTTAAAATTAAACTACTACCAACTAAACGAAAGAAAAAATTATTTGTTTTCATAGTGATTTTAATTATACACTATGTTTTTGGTTTTTATTATTGTATTTTATGCAATTTTTTCTGTTTTTTTAGTGCAGAGGTAATTTAAAAAAGCTTTTAACAATCTAGAATTTCGACTTCAATCATTGGCTCTCTCTTAATAATTTCATATAAACTACGAGCTAAACCTCTTTCCACTGCTCTTTCACTTTGTTCTTTTTTGTCTGGTCGATAATGTTTTTTGATTAATTGAGCACTAGTATTTTTAATAAAGTCGACAACATCATCAGCATTTTTCATAAAAACAAAGCCTCTAGACACTACCCTAATATCATTGAGGGCTAAACCAAATTTGTCTAGTTGAGAGCGACTGTTTTTAATTTTAGTGCGATAGCGTTTAATTAAGACGATAATGATTCCTGCTTGTCCGAGAGCTCGTCGATCAGATAGAACCACTGGTCCAACGTCACCAATTCCTAAGCCATCGACAATTTGTGGTCTTAAATTAACATTGCTTGTTTTTCTAATTTCTCCATTGCCATTAATACCAATAATATCACCTTCTTCTGGTAAAATAATATCAGATAACTGATAATTGAGCGGAACGGCGACTAAGTCACGATATAAAGCCCGATGACGATTATTACCACCGATGGGGAAAACTTTTTTTGGTTTAACTTTTGAGAGTAAATCAATTAATTCTGGTCGACGAGCATGACCTGATTGATGCACTCCTGGATTAATTACTGGATAAACGACTGAGACATTATTTATTGAGAGCTCATCAATGGCTCCATAATAAGTAATTTCATTCCCTGGGATAGCGTCAGCGGAAAAAATAACTTTGTCTTGAGAGTTAATTTGAATTTCTCGATGAGCACCATAAATTGCTCTAACTAATGATGAACCTTCTTGTCCTTGACTACCAGCTACAATCAGTATTAACTGGTCATCAGAATGATTTTTAATTTCTTTTTTATTAATAATGACATTATACTCATCATTAATAAAGCCAAGTTCTGAGGCAGTAATCACATTTTGTTCGACACTTCTACCAATAAAAGCTACTTTACGATTCATTTTGTGAGCGATATGTAAAATTTGAATAATACGGTCGATATGTGAACTCATTAGAGTAATGATGCATTTACCTTTAACGACAGC
>CAZMIQ010000013.1:11683-17177 GCA_964566525.1 uncultured Pseudomonadales bacterium
TTCTTTTTCTAGTTGGGGACCGACAGTACTTTCTGATTGCGTCCAAGTTGATTTTTCTACGCCAAGACAATCAGTGAGCATTAATTTTATATCTTGTTGACTTAATTGTTCGATGAATTCATAATCAGGTAAAACACCACCAACTGGATGATGATCAAGTTTAAAATCACTGCCATGATAGATTTTACCAACAGGGGTATCGAGTAGGATGTGCTTAGTGTCGGGTACGGAGTGAGTCATGGCAAAAAGCGTAAATTGAAAATTTTCACTTAAAGTAATAGTTTTTCTATCTGGAATGACTTTAACTTCTCTGAGGCTGCCACCATCAAGCAAACGATTGTTGGCAAAACCAGCAGTTAATTTAGAAGCATAGATGGGAAATTCTGGTAAATTTGGGAGAATATAGGGTAAGGCGCCAATATGATCGTCATGACCGTGGCTAAGAATCATTCCAACAATTTTATGACCGCTTTCTAATAATTTTAGCAGATAATTTATATCTGGGATTAAAATATCAACACCAGGCATTTGCAAATCTGGGAAACCAATGCCGCAATCAATTAAAACGATTTCTTTTTCATAGCGATAAAGATACATGTTTTGAGTGACGTGACTAATACCACCAATTGGTAAAATTTCTAGTTTGTTTTCTGTATTCATATTTTCCTTTTATAATTTTATAAGCCAATATTGATTGCCTTATTATACCTCATTTTTATCGTTTATAATATTGAATATGCAAAAAATAACTTTAAATATTCCTCAAGATGATAAATATAAAGGGCAGAATGGTAAATTATTGATTGTTGGCGGTTCTGATTTATTTCATGGGGCTTCATTATGGAGTGCGCAAATTGCGGCTCATATAGTAGATATGGTTTTTTATGCTGGAACAAAAAAAAATAATCTGATAGCCAAAAATGTTTTTCATGACGGTATTGTAATTGAAAGAAATGTCATGAATAATTATTTAGATGAAGCTGAGGTTGTATTATTGGGTCCTGGAATGATGAGAGGGGAAAGGAATAAAGATAAATTGAATAACTTATTATGTCAAAAAAAATTATTGAGTAATGAAGATTGGCAAAATGATACTTATTTAATAGTAAACTATTTATTAGCTAATTATCCGACAAAAAAGTTTGTTTTAGACGCTGGAGCTCTGCAAATGTTAGAAATTGAATATTTGCAAAGTCAACATCTTCTTACTCCACATCAAGGAGAGTTAAAATTATTGCGTAATCTATTGATTGATAATGATTTAAAAAATAAATTCGAGAGTGCAACAGTGGTAAGTAAAAATATTATCGATCAAGTGTGGCAAAAAGGAGAACTAAAAAATGAAATTAGAGGAGGAAATGCTGGTTTGACCAAGGGAGGCAGTGGTGATGCTTTGGCTGGTCTAATCGCAGCCTTATATTGTTTCAATGAAGCAGAAGTAGCAGCATCAGTGGCTAGTATGACCGTGAAAAAAAGTGCGGAGCTTTTATATCAAGATTTTGGTCCTTTTTTTACGACTTCTCAGTTGGTACAACAATTACCGAAAACCTTATGGTTATTAATTAAGCAAGAAAAAATAGAATTAGCTAAGCATGTATAAACGTTTAGCATGGGAAAAAAATTGGTTGAAGTCACATGGTTGGTCAGTAGAAGAAATATTGGAATTAGAGAACAATGATATTAAAACTCCAGTCGAATATTTGACTAATGCGGCTATTTTTAGAAATTTAACTTTAAAAGTGAATGAGTCAACATTAATACCAAGAAAAGAAACTGAAAAAATAGTTGATTGGGCTGAAACTTGGTGTCGAGAAAATCAGTGTTTTTTCGACTTTGATCAAAAAAAATCAAGTTATCAAGTGATAGAAATTGGCACAGGCAGTGGAGCAATTAGTTTGGCTTTAGCTTGGCAATTTAAAAATATTGGTTTTAATAAAATGAGAATTTTAGCCACTGAGGTGAGTGATAAGGCTTTAATAATTGCAAGAGAAAATTGTCAGAAATATAATTTGGAAAAAATGATTACATTCCAAAAAAGTAATTTATTATCAATGATAAAAAATATATTAAATAATCAAAATAATCCATATATATTATTAGCAAATTTACCATATATACCAAGTGATGAAGTGATTAAACTTAATGAGGAAGTAAAAGATTATGAACCTGTTTTGGCTTTGGATGGTGGAGTTGATGGTTTTATTTTAATTGGCAAATTATTAAGTCAAGTCGAAGCATTAAAAATTAAACCTGCTTTAATAATTTTGGAAATTGATCCATCACATGAAAAAATGTTTGTGAATAATAGCTATCGATGGAAAATTATGAAAGATGAAAATTATTATCCTCGATATGCGATTGGTATTTTAAAAAAAATTAACAATTTGGTTGTTTGAGGAGATATTTCCAAGGAAAAGTAGTAAGACATTCTGGTGTTTTTCTAGCTAAGTCAGAACTTTTTAAATACCAAAGGAAGATAGCAGGAGGATCATCTAATAAAGCTTGTTGGAATTCTTGATAGAAAGTAATACGCTCAGCAGTATTTAAGGTTTGTCTTCCTTTTTCTAAAACATTATCTACTTTAGTATTTTTATAATGAGTAAAATTAGTAGCAGCATTTGAATGCCAGAGTGAGTATTGGTCTGGGTCGGCGGGAATTTGTTGACCAATAAGCATGGTTTGAAAATCATTAGTATCTGGAATACTTTGGATTTGCAATTTAACTTTGAGTCTTAAATATTCGCATTGGCTTTTATTTTTCACTTCTTTACTTTCTAGACAGGCGGTGGCCGCAGCAACACCCAATTCCTCCCAATCCTTTTTTATTAAATTACCAATTTCATAATAATTGGGTGTAGTAACTAAT
Source organism: uncultured Pseudomonadales bacterium (assembly GCA_964566525.1). GTDB lineage: Bacteria > Patescibacteriota > Microgenomatia > UBA1400 > PJMF01 > CAZMIQ01. The sequence goes on from CAZMIQ010000013.1 coordinate 14,550, forward strand.
TCGATTTCCAATGCTTCTCCAGGAAGTTCATCTAATAAACGCTCTACTCCAGCAGAAATATTTTTGTCATAACGCTTAACGGCAGGAAAATATGCCCATGAATTAACAGGAATTGGTCCAACAGCCCTAGTATAACCAGAAGCTTCTTTTTCGACGGCATAACTGAGAGCCAATCTTAAATTTTTAGTCATTAAGGGGTCAGCGTGATTAAAAAAAATAGCTAAATATTGATCCATTAATTGTCGATCTTGGACTTTATTGGTGTGCCAACTTTTTATTTCTTCTAAGTTGGTAACATCGATAAGATAATCTACCTCTCCTAATTTAAAGCCATCAACAGCTTGATCTTGAGTGAAATAAAATCGATAAATATAGCGTTTTTTAGTATTTAGGTCGTCTAAAACTACTTGTTTGAGACTTTTTTTATTGGGATTGTATTGATGACTGCTGAGAATGGTATTACTTAAGCCATAGACTTTTTCTATTTCAAAAAGATTAAATTTTTTATACTTTTCTATTCTAATAAGTGGTTCGGTAAGTAATTGGGGAAAAGAGGCAAAAATTTCTGGTAATTCATAGGTAATTTGATTTTTTTCATAGGTAACTTTAGCTTCTGGTAAAGAGTAATTAATGTCTTTAGAGGAAAAATCTTGACCGTCTTGCCATTTCAAATTTTCATTAAAAATAAAACGATAGCTTTTATTATTTTCATGAATAATTAGCTTATCAGCTAAGCTTGGTTCGAAAGAGCCATCTTCTTTAATTTCAATTAAACCGTGTGAAAGCTGTTCTGTTATTTCTATGGGCAAATTATTGAGATTATATTCCCCAACAATGCCGATATAGTACTTTTCTTGAAAAGAGAAAGTTTTAATCAGATATGGAATTAAGAAAGAAAAGAAAGTCGTGCCAATAATAATAGCTATTATAAATTTAATACCATGTTTTCGGATATAAGCAGTAAAATACCAATAATATTTTCTCATTTATTTAAAGTTAATGATAGTAATGATAAAAAAACAAATAAAGTGATAGAAAAAATAGTAAGATAAAAAATAAATTTTTCAATCCCTCTTTTAGTATTATATGTTTCACCGCCGCCACCCCAGAAACCTAAACCAGCGTCTTGAGTTTGGAGCAAAACACAACCAATAATAATAATTCCGAGAATAATTTGAATGGTGAGGATCATACTTTTTTCTAATGACCAAGAATTAGTCAATTTATTTTGCTACTGATTGGCTACGAGTTTCTCTAATAACAGTAATAGTAACTGTACCAGGATAAGTAAGTTTTTCTTTTATTTCGTCTCTAATCTTACTTGATAAAACGACAACGTCATCATCTTTTGAATGATTTGGTTCTAAAATTACTCTGATTTCTCTACCTGCTTGAATAGCATATGATTTAGCTACTTCTGGATATGAATTAGCAATTTCTTCTAGTTTTTGCAACCTTTGGACATATTCGTCATAATTTTCATACCTTGCTCCTGGTCGAGCACCTGAAATAGCATCAGCAACATAAACCGCTACTTGTTCAGCGCCAGTAAAGCTTTCATCTTCATGATGTTGGGCAATGGCATCAATGACTGGCTGGGGTAAATTGAATTTTTTGGCAATTTTGACACCAAGTTCGACGTGACTACCATCTACTTCTTCACTGACTTTACCGATGTCATGAAGTAAACAGCCTAATTTGACAATATTAACATTGAGACCTAATTCATGAGCAATTTTAATCCCAATGCGTGTTTCTTCTAGGGTGTGAGCAATTAAGTTTTGACCATAGGAAAAACGATACTTAAAGCGGCCGAGTAATTGCATTAATTCATTAGGTAAATTATAAACACCAACGGTATGACATAAATTTTTACCTTCTTCGAACATAACTTTATCTAATTCTTTTTTGGTTTTAGCGACAATTTCTTCAATTCTGGCTGGTTGCACTCGACCATCTTTAATTAATTTTTCGAGTGAAATTTTGGCAATTTCCCGTCTAACTGGATCAAAACAGGAAAGCTTAACTTCGGTAGGTGAGACATCTAGGTCAACATCCACACCAGTAATTCGTTCAAAAGCATGGATATTTCTCCCACTTTTGCCAATAATTTTGCCTTTAGCGTCTTCACTAGGTAGGGTAACAGTGGACATGGTATATTCTGGAACAAAATCAGTAGCCCCATATTTCATTGATTCGATTAAGATTTCTTTTGCCATAGAGTCAGCTTCAGCTCTCATTTCTTCAGTTTTTTGTCTAATGATTTGAGCCATGTCTTGAGTCGCTCTTTTTTGTGTTTGTTCGAGCAAATATTTTTTAGCTTCATCTTTAGTCATACTGGCAATTTCTTCGAGTCTGCCTAAAACTTTTTTGCGAGTATCTTCGACTTGAGTTTGTAAATCTTTAAGTCGGTTTTTTTCTTTTTCAAGATTTTCTTCTTTTTGATCCATTTGTGAAAGTCGATGATCAATCCGATCTAGTTTTTGGGAGAGAATTCTTTGCTGTTCTTCTGCTTGATATAAAATTTTTTGAGCTTCTTTTTCCGCCTGACTTCTAATACTTAAGGCTTCTCCTTTAGCTTCGACTACAATTTCTTTTGCTTGAGCCACAGCTTCTCTTTTTAAATTA